>JAKQSG010000051.1 GCA_029563245.1 Candidatus Omnitrophota bacterium | reverse complement strand
TTATAGTCTTTACGGACAGGATATAGATAGTACTACTTCGCCGCTTGAAGCCGGATTAGGCTCTTTTATAGATTGGAACAAAGAATTTGTTGGCAGGGATGCGTTATTAAAACAAAAAGAACTTGGATTGAAGCGGCGAATAATTTGTTTTGCCGCTAATTCACGCAGATCTCCGCGTCATAATTTCCGTATAAATTATAATGGGAGAGATATAGGAGTTGTAACCAGCGGTTCATTTTCTCCTAGCCTGGGCATAGGTATCGGTATGGGCTATAGCAAGGTTGAACTGGGGGTTTTGGAAGAAGTGAGTTTAATGGAAGGTAAAATCTCAATCGATGCAAAGGTTACAAAAAGGCCTTTTTATAAGAATGGAAGCGTAAAATATAAGGAGATAAAAAATGCTTGTACCGGATAATATTTTTTTCACCAAAGATCATGAATGGGCTAAGATAGAAGGGGATGAGGCAATTATCGGGATAACTGATTTTGCTCAAAGCTCATTAGGTGACATCACTTTTATTGACTTGCCGAAAATAGGAGAGGCCTTAAAGCAGTCGGCGGTTTACGCTACGGTTGAGTCGGTTAAGGCTGCCTCTGATGTTTATTCTCCTTTATCAGGGAAAGTATTAAGGGTTAATAATGACTTAGCCCTTCACCCGGAGCTGGTAAATAAGTCTCCTTATGAATCCGGGTGGTTTGTAGTAATGAAAATAGCAGATTTAGCAGAGAAAAATAATCTTATGGATGCCAAGAAGTATAAGGATTACATAGAAAACCTATCTAAATGAATTATATCCCCCATACTCAGGCAGAAAAGCAAGAGATGCTAAAGGCAATCGGCGTAAAGAGCGTAGATGAGCTTTTTAAGGATATTCCTGCTGCCCTAATGCCTAAATCATTTGACATGCCACCGGGTAGGTCAGAGTTTGAGTTGATGGAGCATTTTAAGAAGCTTTCGGGAAAGAACGCTGCCGGTTTAATAAATTTTATCGGAGGAGGTTTTTACGACCATTATATTCCTGCGGCAGTAGATTCTTTAGCTTCGCGCCCTGAATTTTATACTGCCTATACCCCTTATCAGCCTGAGTGTTCGCAGGGTTGGCTGCAAGCAATCTATGAATATCAAACAATAATTTGTGAATTGACCGGCTTGGATGTCTCTAACGCATCTTTATATGATGGAGGGACTGCCCTATATGAGGCGGCAATGATGGCAGTAAGGCTAACCGGAAGAAAGAAGATAATCGTTGATAGCGGGGTAAGTTTGATATACCGTACAATGCTCTATACCTATACTTCCAATCTTGCCATTGAATTTATCGAGACTCCGGTTGTACACGGGCAGAGTTGCCGCGAAGATATTTATAAGAATTTGGATGATAATACCGCAGCGGTAATAGTTCAGAATCCTAACTTCTTCGGTGCGGTTGACGATTTCTCGGATATTACAGATAGAGTACATAAAAAAGGAGCATTAGCCATTGCTTCGGTTTATCCGGTATCTTTAGGTATCTTAAAAAGCCCGGCAGAGATGGGTTTTGATATTGCCACCGGAGAAGGGCAAAGCCTGGGCATACCTCTTTCGTTTGGCGGCCCTTATTTAGGATTCATAGCTGTAAAAAAAGAACACATGCGCCAGTTGCCGGGAAGAATTGTAGGCGCAACTTTGGATCAAGACGGAAAGCGCGGCTTTGTGCTTACCTTGCAAGCGCGCGAACAGCATATCCGCAGGGAAAGGGCAACTTCTAACATTTGCTCTAATGAGGCGCTTTGCGCTTTAAGGGCCTTAATCTATAGCTGCCTTTTAGGCAAGAGAGGCCTGCAGGTTTTGGCTGAGCTTAACTATCAAAAGGCAGAGTTTGCTAAGTCTATTTTAGGTCAAGTGCCTAAGGTAATGGTTAAGAAAAGTTCTCCTACCTTTAATGAGTTTACATTGGAGCTCCCTAAGAATGCGGATGAGGTAGTTACCGCTATGATTGCTAAAGGTGTTGCCTGCGGGTTCCCGTTAGGAAGGTTTTATAAGGGGTTAGATAATTATCTTTTGGTTGCGGTTACGGAAAAACGCACGAAGGAAGAAATTGTAAAATTTGCCAAAATCCTAGAGGAATGTTTATGCAGTTAATATTTGAGAAAAGTTCTAGCGGCCGGCAGGGGTATAGCCTTCCAAAATCAGACGTGCCTAAGGCTGACAGTCTGCCCGGTAAGTACTGTCGGGTAACTCAGGCTAATCTTCCTGAGGTTTCAGAATTGGACGTGGTACGCCATTTCTCTGCTCTCGCACGTTTAAACTTCTCCGTAGATACAAATTTTTATCCGCTTGGCTCCTGCACAATGAAGTATAACCCTAAATTTACCGAGAAGATTGCTGCTCTGGAAGGTTTTTCCAGCCCACATCCCCTAGTCCCTCAGCTATCAGGAGGGGGTATCTTGGCGCAGGGGTCTCTAGAGGTTCTATACCATATGGAAAGGCTGCTTAGCGAGATTACAGGCATGGCTGCATTTACTATGCAGCCATTGGCCGGAGCCCACGGAGAGCTAACCGGGGTAATGCTTATTTCAGCCTACCATAAGAGTAACGGCTCACGGAGAAAACATATTATTATTCCGGATTCTTCACACGGAACAAACCCTGCTAGTGCTGCAATTGCCGGCTATGATGTTGTAGTAATCCCCACAGATAAAAGCGGCTCTTTTGATATGGAATTATATAAAAAGGCTTTAAATAATGAGACTGCCGCGGTTATGCTTACCTGCCCTGATACATTAGGGTTATTTAATCCCAAGATTAAAGAGATTGCTGATTTGGCGCATAGGGTAGGCGCTTTAATGTATTATGATGGAGCAAATCTGAATGCGATTCTGGGTAAATGCCGGCCCGGAGATATCGGTTTTGATGTCGTGCATTTAAATCTGCATAAGACCTTTGCTACTCCTCATGGAGGAGGAGGTCCTGGGGCAGGGCCGGTTGGCGTTTCCGGCAAGCTTATAGATTTTCTACCTATATCCAGGGTTGCTAAGAAGGATGACGGAACCTACTTTCTCGATTACCAAAATCGTAAAACCATAGGTTACATTGCTCCTTTTTACGGGAATTTTGCAGTGATTTTGAAGGCATATGCCTATATTCTAGCTTTAGGAAGGGAGGGGTTGATTGAAGCAAGCGAAAATGCGGTACTAAACGCAAATTATTGCTTAAGCCGCTTAAGAGATTATTTTGACCTTCCTTTTGATAAAATTTGCATGCATGAGTGCGTGTTTTCTGCCTCCCGTCAGCTACAAAATGGCGTACATGCTTTGGATATTGCCAAATACCTCATTGATAAAGGTTTCCATCCGCCGACTATTTACTTTCCTTTAATCGTAAAAGAGGCAATGATGATTGAGCCTACTGAAACAGAGAGTAAGGAAACCCTGGATAATTTCATAGAGGCTATGATTGAGGCCTCTAAACTCTCTGAAGAAAATCCTCAGATTCTCCATTCGGCTCCATTAACCATGCCGGTAAAAAGGCTTGATGAAACAAGGGCCGCGCGGGAGCCGAACTTACGCTGGAAACCTTAAAATATTATGAGAACTTTTAGGTTGATTCGTTCAAGGCCTGCTTCTGCAGTATATAATATGGCCCTTGATGAGAAAATATTCTTTCGATTCATGAAAGACGGTATCCCGGTTTTTAGGATATATAGCTGGCAATCGCCTTCTTTTACCTATGGGGTTTCCCAGAAGAATCCGGGACGAGAAATTGTTTTATCCCAATGCGCTAAAGATGGCGTTTATTTAGCTAAGCGGATGACCGGGGGAGGGATACTGTTCCATAATGATGAGATCACCTATAGTCTTTCCTGCAGCAAGGAAGACGTAGGGGAGAAAAAAGAAGTTTTTGTTTCCTACCGTAATATCTGCGCATTTCTTATCTCTTTTTACAGGGCCTTAGGCTTAGACCCTTCTTTTGCTCTTGAAAGGAAGGATTTTAACAAACATTGCGCTGCCCATCCCTTATGCAGTGCTTCGCGGGAAAAATACGATATTGTTATTAACGGGAAGAAAATCGGCGGAAATGCCCAGAGGCGCAATAAGCAGGCAATATTTCAGCACGGGTCAATTCCGATATCTATTGATTTTGATTTAATGAGCAGGTATATACGTTTCCTGCCTAAAGAGGTTTATATAGAGACTACTTCATTATCCCGGGAGCTTAAGAGAATGCCTGCTAGGGGCATTCTGGAGGAGAAATTGATCGAAGCTGTTAAGGATAGCTTCGGTATTAATTTTATTGAAGAAGAGGAGCCTGTGCATGAAGCCCTCATGGCTTAATAAGAAAATATCCTTAAGGGATTGCGTCGGACTAAAGGAGATTTTAAAAAGGAACGGCCTCAATACTGTTTGCGAGGAGGCGCAATGCCCTAATATAGGAGAGTGTTTCTCTAAAAGGCAGGCTACTTTTCTTATATTAGGTAAGGTTTGTA
>JAKQSG010000045.1 GCA_029563245.1 Candidatus Omnitrophota bacterium | reverse complement strand
TTATATAATGGCCTTGTATTACGACGATGTGGGCCAATTAGACCTGGCTGTTAAGGAGTATGAGCAGGCATTAAGGTTAGACTGGGATAATTATCTGACGCATTTTAATTTAGCGCTAACCCTGGCAAGAAAAAACGAGATTAAAAGGGCAAAGGATTCGTTAGACCAAGCTGTTAAGATTAATCCTGAGGCTTCAGAGCCGCATGCCTTATTAGCTATATTGAATTTGGCAGAAGGAAAGTTTGATCTTGCGACTGAAGAATACGAGTTAGCACTTAAGGGTGCCGTAAGGCTTAACCCTAAAGATGTAGAGATATACAAAGTATTGGCGGGTTTGTATATCAGGCAAGGGAAAATACAAGAAGCGAAAGATACCTACCGCATTATATCGGTCCTTGCGCCTAATGACCCCGAGGTACATTTTTATCTGGGAGTAGTCTACACCGAACTTAAGGAGAGCGTCTCTGCAGAAGAATCGCTTGAAAAGGCAATATCCTTAAAGCCCGATTATGCGCAGGCGCTGAATTTTTTAGGATATACTTACGTAGAGGATAATAAAAACCTTAAAGAAGCAGAGGGATTAATTAAAAGGGCCCTTGCGCTTGAGCCCGATAATGGCGCTTATTTGGATAGCTTGGGTTGGCTTCTTTACAAGAAGGGGAAACTTAAGGAATCAAGGGACACCTTAATCAAGGCGGTATCTTTAATGCCTGATGCGGTTATATTCGATCACTTGGGAGATGTATACTTTAAGATGAGGGATAAGGATAATGCCGGGATCAACTGGCGGGAATCTTTAAGACTTAATCCCGATCAGGAAAAGGTTGAGGAAAAGCTAAAAGGCCTTAAGCAATGAAATATACTAAGGATAATCTAAGGGATTTAGAAGCCAAGGCAAAAAACATAAGGCGGTTAATTATACGGATGATTGCTAAGGCAGGCTCAGGCCATCCGGGAGGAAGCCTTTCTTCGGCGGATTTAATTACTGCCTTATTTTTTTCTGTGTTAAGGCATGACCCCAAGAATCCAAAATGGCCTGACCGGGACAGGTTTCATATGTCAAAGGGCCATTGCTGTCCTTTATGGTATGCCCTTTTATCAGCCACTGGGTATTTTCCCGAAGATAAACTTTTTACCTTAAGGCAACTGGGTTCGTTGTTGCAGGGGCATCCTGACCGTCGTACGCCCGGGGTAGAGTCTGCTTCCGGATCCCTGGGACAGGGGCTTTCTGTTGCCTTAGGCATTAGTTTAGCTGCCAGAATTGATAAGAAGGGGTATAGAGCTTACGTGCTTATGGGTGATGGCGAAATACAAGAGGGTAATATCTGGGAAGCGGCTATGGCGGCTGCGCATTATAAATGCGATAACCTTTGCGCAATATTGGATTACAACGGTTTTCAGATCGACGGTAAAACATGTAATGTTATGAGCCTAGAGCCGATAGTAGATAAGTGGCGCTCTTTTGGGTGGCACACTATAGAGATAAACGGCCATAATATGGAAGAGATATTGTCGGCTTACGAAGAAGCCGGGTCAGTCAAGGGTAAGCCGTCTATAATTATTGCACATACAATTAAAGGAAAGGGTGTTTCTTTCATGGAGAATATCTGCGATTTCCATGGGCGTGCCCCTACCCAGGAAGAATCTCAGCAGGCCTTAAAGGAATTGGCTTAATATGTCAGAGCAACTATTTCAGAGGGATGTTTACGGGCAGACCCTGGTTGAGTTAGGCAGGGAAAATAAGGATATCGTAGCTTTAGATGCTGATTTGTCCAGCTCTACCCGTACTAATCTATTTGCTAAGGAATTCCCCGACAGGTTTTTTAATTTTGGGGTTGCCGAGCAGAATATGATGGCAACTGCCGCAGGGCTTGCTTCTTGCGGCAAAACAGTTTTTCTATCTACCTTTGCAATATTTGCCTCCGGGCGCGCATGGGATCAGGTGCGCAATTCAGTTTGTTATAATAATTTTAATGTTAAGATTGTAGCTACTCATGCCGGAATAAGCGTAGGCCCCGATGGGGCAAGTCACCAAGCCCTGGAAGATCTTGCGCTTATGCGGGTTATTCCTAACATGAATATTATTGTTCCTTGCGATGGGCCGCAGACGGCAGATGCTATAAAGGTTGCTGCCAAGACTAAGGGCCCTTTCTATATAAGGCTTGGCAGGCCCAAGGTTCCTACGTTAACAAGTAAGAATGTATTTGAATTTGGCAAAGCCCAGGTTTTAACCGAAGGTAACGATTTAACAATTATAGCCTGCGGTATAATGGTGAATCAGGCTATGCTGGCAGTAGAAAGCCTCGCTAAGAAAGGGATTAGCGCCCGTTTGATAAATTTACACACCTTAAGGCCTATGGATGCGGAAACGATTATCAATGCCGCTTCTCAGACCCGCGGTATTATAGTCTGTGAAGAGCATACTATAATCGGAGGGCTTGCCTCAAGTATTGATGAGGTGGTCTCCGAGAAACATCCTACTAAGGTCATACGCATGGGGATAAAGAATAGATTCGGCCAGTCGGGGGACCCTTTGGAGCTTTTAAAAGAATATAGCCTTACAAGCCTAGATATAGAGAAGTCCGCTCAAGAACTGCTTCGCTAAACCAGGAAAATTGGACCTTAAATCCTTCGCTAAAGTAAATCTTTACCTTCAAGTTATCAATAAGCGTCCGGATAATTACCACAGTATAAGGACGGTCTTTGAGAGAATCAGCCTTTTTGATTCAATAACTTTAAGAAACCGCAGGGATAATGCAATTACGGTTAGTTCTGATGATAAGAGCTTGCCTGTGGGTGAGGGAAATCTTTGTTTTAAGGCAGCTAAGTTATTACAGAATAAATTCTCTCCTTTAAGAGGCCTGGATATAAAAATAATAAAACGTATCCCTATAGGCGCAGGATTAGGGGGAGGCTCTTCTAATGCCGCTGTTGTTTTATTAGGTTTAAATAAGCTATGGGGTTTAAGGCTTTCCAGGGATAGATTAGCAAAGCTCGCCGTTAGCATAGGAAGCGATGTCCCTTTCTTTATCTATGAGAAGCCTTTTGCTTATGGTCTCGGCAGGGGAGAGAGAGTAGAGCCGATATGGGGCCTTAATAAGGTCAGGCTTTGGCATCTGCTCATTGTGCCTAAAATACATGTCTCCACGCCATTAATATACAATAAATGGGATAGTTTTCCGGGGTTGACAAAGCCGCCTTGCAATGTTAAAATATTAACTTCAACACTGGCTAAAAATAAGGCCCTCCCTGCTTTTAATTTACTCTTTAATAGCTTGGAGCAGGTAACAATTAAATTATATCCACAAGTAAAACGTGCTGAGGATTTACTTTTAAGCCTGGGGTTAACCCATGTGCTTATGTCCGGGAGCGGGCCGGCAGTTTTCGGAATTGTTCCATCGCGCAAAAAGGCCTTTAGGCTGGCTGAGATTCTAAGGAGAAAATATAAATCTTTGCATATTTTTGCGGTGAGTACGGTTTAGCCAGCAGGGTTTATTTCGGATAAAGGGGGGGTAACTTATGGAAATTACCGAGGTTAGGATTTCCCTTAAAGATTCGCCCGATAAGAAACTCAAAGCTTATGCAACAGTGACTTTTGACAACTCTTTTGTGGTAAGGAATATAAAGGTTATTGAAGGAACCAGCGGGCTTTTTATCGCTATGCCTTCAAGAAGGGTAAAGCATCCTTGCCCTAAGTGTGGTTTTAAGAATGAACTTCGCAGTAAGTATTGCAATCAGTGTGCAGGTTCTTTATCTGAAAGCTCAAAGGTTAATTCTATCGAGGAGGCAGGTTCCTCTCAGTCAGAGCATAAGGATATTGCCCATCCTATAACTCAAATTTTTAGGGAGTATCTGCAGAAAAGAGTGCTGCAGGCTTATGAGCAGGAAAAAGGGAATGCTGCCCGGTAGTGTAATGGTAGCACATCAGAATTTGGGTCTGACTGTTGAGGTTCGAATCCTCACCGGGCAACTTTAAGAGAGATGACTAAAGATATAGCAATCATAATTCTGGCAGCGGGTAAGGGAGTAAGGATGAAATCCTCTACCCCTAAGGTTTTGCATAAGGTCTGTGGCCGGCCTATGCTAGGGTATGTAGTGGATTTAGCGTTTTCCTTAAATCCCAAGAGGATAGTTGCCGTATTGGGCCATAAGCACCAGGTGGTCAGAAAAGAAATTCCTGCCAGAGTCAAGGTTGCCGTCCAAAAACGGCTTGCCGGGACTGCGGATGCGGTTAAGGTATCATTAAAAGAGCTAAAAGGTTTTACCGGTACGGTAGTGATTCTTTACGGCGATGTCCCCTTGTTAAAAAAAGAGACGGTGAAGGGCCTTATTAAGAGGCATCTTGAAAATGATGCCGACGTAACTTTATTGACCGCAGATTTGAAGAAGCCTAGGGGTTACGGAAGGGTTTTGCGCGATAGATACTTTGCCGTATGTGGGATAGTAGAAGAAAAGGAAGCGGATGATTTTGATAAGGATATCAAAGAGATTAATACCGGGATTATGTGTTTTAATAAGAAGAGCCTGGAGTCGGCATTAGGAAAGGTCAGGGCGGATAACAAAAAGAAAGAGTATTACCTTACCGATGTTATTAAGATACTCTATTCCAGGGGTGGGCTTATTGAAGGGGTGAAGATTGAAGATGTAGATGAGGCTATGGGGATAAACTCGAGAGTAGAGCTGGCTAAGGCAAATATTCTAATGCATTCAAGGCTAAACGAAGATTTCATGCTTAAGGGTGTTTCTATAATTGACCCGGGTTCTACCTTCATAAATTACGGGTCTAAGATAGGGCAGGACTCGGTTATTTATCCCTTTACAGTTATCGAAAGTGGTGTTAAAATCGGAAAACGTTGTTTTATAGGCCCCTTCGCGCGCTTAAGGGAAGGGACGCGTGTATTAGATGATGTAACCCTCGGTAATTTCCTGGAGATTACCCGCGCTAAAATCGGTAAAAATACCTTTGCTAAGCATTTTTGCTATATAGCAGATAGCAGGGTGGGAAATTCTGTTAATATCGGAGCGGGTACAGTTACCGCCAATTTTGACGGTATAAACAAGAACAATACGGTTATAAAAGATAAAGTTTTTATCGGTTCTGATACAGTTATGGTTGCTCCGGTTAAAGTGGGCAGAGGGGCAAAAACCGGTGCAGGCGCAGTAGTGATAAGGGATATACCTGATGGCAAGACTGCAGTAGGGGTTCCGGCGAGGATTCTAAAAAAGAAGGGATAGATATGGATAAATTAGCGATATTCAGCGGTAATGCGCATCAGGGTTTGGCAGAGGATATCTGCAAATGCCTTAAAACAAAGCTATGTGCTGCTTTAGTTACGAGGTTCAGTGAAGGAGAGGTAAGAGTTAAAATTAATGATAATGTCCGCGGTAAAGATGTATTTATAATACAGCCTACCTGCCCTCCGGCGAACGAGAACCTGATGGAGCTTTTGATTATGATGGATGCCTTAAGAAGGGCTTCCTCTGCGCGTATTACCGCAGTAATCCCTTATTTTGGATATGCCCGCCAGGACAGGAAAGACCAGCCCCGCGTGCCTATAACTGCAAAATTGGTGGCTAATCTTTTGACTGTTGCCGGGGCTAACAGGGTATTAACCATGGACTTGCATGCAGGGCAGATTCAGGGCTTCTTCGATATACCGGTGGATCATCTTTTTTCTGTAGGGGTGTTTACTGATTATTTTAAGAGCCTGGATATAAAGAATTCGGTGGCTGTCTCTCCCGACGTAGGAGGGATTAAAACTGCCCGCGCTTATGCTAAAAGACTAGGGGTCCCTTTGGCTATTATCGATAAGAGGCGTGAGTCTCCGGAGAAGACGGAGGCGATGCATATCTTGGGTACGGTTGAAGGTAAGAATGCGATTATAGTAGATGATCTGGTGGCTACCGGAAGTTCGCTCTTTGAAGGGGTAGAGGCACTAAAGAAGGCAGGCGCTAAGAATATTTACGCTGCTATATCCCACGGAGTTTTATCGGGGGATGCTATAGAGCGTTTGGATAATTGCAAAAATTTGAAAGAACTGGTTATTACGGATAGTATCCCTTTGCCCAAGAGTAAAGAGCACCCGCGGATTAAGGTTCTTACTATAGCCAGCCTTTTGGCGGAGGCAATCAAGAGGATACATAACGAAGAGTCGATAAGCTGTTTATTTGATTAACTAAGAAAACGGAGCTAAAGTTATGGACGAATTATTTTTGGACGCGCAGGTAAGGGAGGAGATAGGAAGAGGCAAGACTAAAGGTTTAAGGGATCAGGGTTTTGTCCCGGCAGTGATTTATTCTGAAGGCAAGGATGCCCTGCCGCTTAAGCTGTCGCACCGTCAACTGGTGCAGCTGGTCCATCAGCACAGAATTGAAGGCGTTGTAATTAATGTCCGCATCAAGGATGATAAAAATCATAAATCTCGCCCCTGCATTATCAGGGAGATTCAGCATGATCCTGTCCACGGAGATATCATGCATGTAGATTTCAACCAGATTTCCTTAACCAAAAAGATCAAGGTTAATGTTCCCGTAGTGACTAAGGGTGAGCCGGTTGGCGTTAAGCTAGAGGGCGGTTCCTTAGAACATATGCTTTGGGAGATAGAGGTAGAGTGTTTGCCTACCAATATCCCGCAGGAGATAGAGATAGATGTCTCTACGCTTAAGTTAGGGGATTCAGTTCATATTAAAGATATAGCTGTGCCGCCGGGAGCTGAAATATTGAATGACCCGGAGGCGATTATTCTTTCTATCGCTGCTCCGATGAAGGAGGAGGTGCCAGCTGAGCCGGTAGAGGGAGAGGGTGCTCAGGAACCTGAGGTAATTAAAGAGAAGAAAGAGGTTGCTGCTGAGGGCAAAGAACCGGAAGAGAAAGAAAATAAAGAGAAGAAGTGAAGCTCATTGTAGGGTTAGGTAATCCGGGCTTACAGTATGTCGGCTCAAGGCATAATATCGGTTTTGAGGTTGTCAGGTATCTCGCTAAGATGCACAAGGTAACGCTGAAAAAAGAAAAAGGAGTACAGGCGTTATCAGTCAAAATAAGGTTTGATTCTTTAGGTGTAATCTTGGCCTTGCCGCTTACTTACATGAATTTATCCGGCGAAGCGGTCAGGCACTTGCTTAAAAAGTACAAGGTAGCGGTATCCGATCTTTTGGTAGTATATGATGATTTAGACCTGGAGTTTGGCAGGATTAAAATCCGTTCATCCGGGGTTTCCGCAGGGCACCGAGGCGTTGAATCTATAATAGGAATCCTTAAAGGAAGAAATGATTTTAACCGTATACGCATAGGAATAGGCAGGCCGTCGGATAAAAATGCCAGTGATTTTGTCCTTGCCCGTTTTAATCGCAGGGAGAAGGCTAATCTTCCGGGGATTATTGATAGGGCTGCCCAATGCTGCAAGGAATGGGCGGAAGAAGGCGTTGATTGCGCCATGAATAGTTTTAACCGTAAAGATATATAAAAGGAGCGTAAGGCATGAATAAGTATGAAGCAATGTTTATAGTTAGGCCTGATTTATCTGAAGAGGAGAAAAACACCCTTTTTCAGCAACTTAATGATGTTGTCACAAAACACAACGGGATTGTTAACCAGGGCGCCATATGGTCCGAGAAGAGAAAGCTTTATTTCCCGATCAAGAAATACATGGAAGGTATTTATTATCTCTTGAATTTTTCTCTTAATCCGCTGGCTATAAAGGATATTAGGCATGCATATAAACTTAATGAAGATATTTTAAGGGTTCTTATCTCAAAACTAGAGTAATTAAATAGGAGATTTTATGGCAAGCTATAACAAGGTTTTATTGATGGGTAACTTAACCAAGGACCCGGAGCTTCGTTATACTCCTTCGGGGGCGGCAGTAGCGAATTTAAGGCTTGCGGTTAACCGCAGGTATAAGGACAAAAACCAAGAATTGAAGGAAGAAGTCTGTTTTATAACCGCCGTAGTATGGAATAAGCAGGCGGAGACCTGTAATCAGTATCTGCATAAAGGAAGCAGTGTTTTTATTGAGGGAAGGCTTCAGTCCCGTTCCTGGGAGGATAACACTGGAGCTAAGCGTAATGTTATAGAGGTTAGGGCAGAGAGGGTACAGTTTTTAGGTGCTCCCGGGCAAGGAAGAACACAGGCCGCACCGGCAGAGGCGATAGAGGAAGTATCCGGCGAGCCGTCAACAGAATCAACATGGTTAGGTGAAAGCGAGGCTGATGGAAATGAAAGTTAAAACAAAGGTAAAGGCATTCTCTAAGGGTAAATTAGGAGAGAAAAAACGCTCTGCGCATATAATAGCCAGGAAGAAATTCTGCCGTTTATGCGTGGATAAGGTAACATCACTTGATTATAAAGATGGCAAGAGGCTGGAAGCATTTATTACCGAAAGAGGGAAAATTGTCTCCCGTCGTTATTCGGGTAACTGTGCCAAGCACCAAAGGCTTATAGCTGAGGCGATAACCAAGTCCAGGTTTGTTTCTTTATTACCCTATACGCGCTAAAAGCGCTTAAGAGAGGATAAGATGAAAGTTATACTGATTAAAGACGTAGAAAAAATTGGTAAGGCCAAATCCTTGATAAAAGTAAAAGACGGTTTTGCCCGTAATTTTCTTTTACCCAAAGGTTTCGCAATAGAGGCAAATGCAGGTAATTTGAAGAAATTAAAGCAAGATCAGGAGAAGATGGTTCTGGAGCTTGAAAAGAAGAAGGGTGTAGCCGAAGAATTAAAATCTCGTTTAGATAAATTCTCTCTTAATATCCCGGTACTTGTGCAGGAAGATGGCAGCCTTTACGGAAGCATTTCAGAGGTTGATATCTGTGCGGCTTTAAAGAACGAGGGAATTGAGATTGAGAAATCTTGCCTTGTAATGGAAGAGCCTATTAAGGCCTTGGGTATTTATGAAATATCGCTTAAGCTTCATCCGGAAGTAAGCTCAAAATTAAAAGTTTGGGTTGTCAAAAAATAAAATGCCCGGCAATCAGCAGATAGAAAAGATTACTCCTCAAAACCTTGATGCCGAAATGGCGGTATTAGGTTCTATGCTCCTGGACGAAGAGGCAATCGCTACGGCGGTTGAAAAGCTGGATCGGAATTTCTTCTACAAAGATTCCCACCAAAAGATATTTCAGGTTATTTCAGATTTATATAGCGCCAATAAGGCAGTAGATCTTATTACTTTAACCGATGCCTTAAAACGAGAAGGCATCATTGATGATGTAGGCGGGGCAAGCTATCTTACGGCCTTGGCTAATTCTGTCCCCAGTTCCGCTAATATCGGTCACTATGTCCATATCGTAAAAGAAAAAAGCATTTTAAGGACACTGATTAATAATGCCACAAAGATTATTTCGCTTTGTTACGAGAGTGAAGGCAACATTGACGAAGTAGTTGACAATGCGGAAAGGTTTATTTTTGAGGTAAGAGAGAGGAAGTCCCAGGGATCCTACCTGCATATCAAGGAGATTGTTTCAGATAGCATTGAGACCATCGATTCGTTATATCGCAAAAAGGCCCATGTCACCGGAATACCCACAGGTTATATAGACTTTGATATTAAGACGGCAGGCCTTCAGGAATCGGATTTAATCGTTGTTGCCGGAAGGCCTTCCATGGGCAAGAGTGCTTTTGCCTTAGGCATGATTGAGCATGCGGGGATTGTGGAGAAAATTCCTACGGCTGTATTCAGCCTAGAGATGTCTAAGGAGCAGCTTGCTCAGAGGATGCTTTGTTCACATGCACGGGTTGACGCCCAGAAGGTGCGCACAGGTTATCTTGCTACATCTGATTGGCCTAAGCTTACCGCCGCTGCAGGTAAATTATCAGAGGCCCCGATATTCATAGATGATACTCCCGGTATTTCGGTTATGGAGCTGCGGGCTAAGGCACGCAGGCTTAAGGCGCAGCAGGATATTAAATTCATTGTCTTGGACTATATGCAGCTTATGAGGGGTTCAAGTGCGGTAGAGAGCAGGCAGCAGGAGATATCGGAGATCTCCCGGTCCCTTAAGGCCTTGGCCAGGGAATTAAGGGTGCCTATCGTGGCTATTAGCCAGTTATCCCGTGCGGTAGAGTCCAGGACTGACCACCGCCCTCAATTGTCTGATTTGAGGGAATCCGGGGCTATCGAACAGGATGCGGATGTTGTTGTTCTTTTGCTTAGGGAAGAATATTATAACCCTAC
>JAKQSG010000037.1 GCA_029563245.1 Candidatus Omnitrophota bacterium | reverse complement strand
AATTAGTGTATCCAATGATGCAATAACAGGAATCCAGTCAATAATAGAAGATTTATTAATATCTGCTGATGGACAAGATAAGAAGCACGGGCCCAGGGGGTTACAGGGATTTTTTACTGAAGATGCCAGTTCTTGTCTTTTAAGGGGGATCCGAAATATTGTTGATGAATTAGGGGTACGGGGAGATTTGATAATTGTCAAAGAAGAGGTCAGGATTAGAAATGATGGAGTAAAATTTAATTATCGCTTAAGGGATGACCCGCATGCACGCATCCTTATATTTGTTACAAGTGATGCCCAGGCAGATACTATTATTAACACCGAGTTTTTTAATGAGAACTCTATCGAAGGTTATAAGTTCTCTCATAATGGATTAAAATTCTTGCTATTACCAGGCAACGAAGGTCGTTTAATGACCTGCAAAGATATTCTGGATGAATATGGAGTTAAAGAAGGGCTAAGGAATGAGCTATCTACTTTTGGAGTGGATATACATTCTAGCGCTTCGTTGGTAAAAGTAACCGAATATCTCCTTACGGATACGCCCTCCGGAGAAATTAGGGTTCCAGTGCTTACAAGATATATGCAGATAAATGATCCGTTAAGAAGGGATTTTTTACGTGTTGATTCCGGAGCTTTAAGGTTTATACTCTTTGAAAATGACAATCCCAACATTCCTTTCGGTATATCGGCAGGAGAAGTAGTAGCTGCACCAGAAATCCAGCGAGTAATAAGAGTTACTAAATATAATGAGCAAGTAGGCGAAGAGTATATATACAGGGTAGTTTATGAGTTTAGCAATAGCAACGAGTATAATAACCGTCCGATCTTTATCGGGTATAACTTTAAATCAGATGTAGTATGGCAGCATTATATTAATGAGGGTTGGAAATTGTATACCAAAGATGGACTGCCTTTTCACATTACGATGGTAACCGGGGCACATGAACGTTTCAGGGTTTATGAAAACACGAGATATTCTAACCTTGTTTTTGGAAGCAGAGAAGATTATTATAGTAATTTCAAGATTTTCGCGTATGCGGAAAACGGCCATAGCTACCTTTACAATACCGAGGATGTTGTTTCTCCTACGCCTATTGCGCCTAATAGGGTTAATTTGTTTCGTGACGGTAATCTTTGGGTGACAATTGATGAGTCAGGTATCCATCGCAACGTATATAACCCAAAAGATGAAAATGACCGCTTGTCTAATTCGATTTATGCTCCTTTAGCAGAAAATATCAGAGGTAAGAGGATAAGTAAGGATAGCGTTGATATCAGGTCCTTAATCAGCAGGCTTAGAGGAGGGGTGGTTAATCAGAGGACAGTAGAGTTGAAAACCGCTGTTGATTATGTCCCTTCTGAAGTGCGTAATCGGCTTTACATCGATAGTACCAGGGAATTTCTACATTTCTCATTCAAAAAGATTAATATCTGGATTATTGTACTCTTAGGCCTGTTTTCATTATTCTCCTTGCCGTCTCTATTGGGATTGATGGGTAGGATAAAAAGATTATGGCGTAATCATAATGTCAATACAGCCTCAGTCAGGTCTTTGTGCAGCATAACAAAGAATGCTGATTTAGCGAAAAAATTAATTATTCTGCGTGAAGTTAGCGGACCGTTTATCTTGGGTAAAAATTTAAAGAGTAACCAAGAAGGTGAGAATTTACTGCGTGGGTATCTGTCCATGAATAGTATGCTTTCTGACAATGAGGTCTCTGAAGTTATTAGATTGTATAACAAGGGAGCCTTGCTTTTTTCCGAGGAGAATACCGATCCTAGGTCAATAGATAAAGCATCTTTAAGCAGTATAGTTATTGAGGTTTTATTAGGGAAAGGGTTGATTACGGTTCGCGATATGGAAAATTTATTGAAGGATCCCGCTTTTCCTAGAAGAGAAGGTTCTTTACATGCAGAGTGGCTTAAGAAGTCTTTAATCTCTATTTCTGAGAAGCGTGTCTTGGACTTGATTGCTGCGAATACTGCTGGCTGGCAGGACAAATTAAATCTTCTTTTGCCCACGCCAGAGGCACGTTTCTTGCAATATTTAATGCGTATACAGTATTTTGGGGCGGATACTGTTTCCGAAGTCAATAGTCATGCCAGGCAGTACCTGGAGCAGCATTCCTACGTTTCTTTTAAAGCTTTTGTCCATATTATGTTAAGAGAAAAGATTCTAAGGCCGATTTTTGATAAGGTATATGCGCAGTCATATGGAGGATTCGCTCAGAGCAAATTGGCAAGAATTGAAGATTTAGAGAAAGTATTTGAGGCTATTGTTGCTGAGGCTGCAAGGTATCTCATGCTTTCTTCGAAGCAGATTCCTGTTGAAGCAAGTGACGATAAACAGGCGCATGCTTATAATCCTTATACTATGGTTAAAGTTATGGAGCCCGAGACCTTAGAAGAGCTAATTCTTCTGAAGCTATTTCAGCTCAATCCTTCTCAGACAAATGAATATTCTGCCGGGTCATTAAGCGACATATTCCCATTTGCCGTATTTGTAGCCCGTGATGCTGTAAGGATATTACATGATGAGCAAAAGGCAGGAAAAAGCGACAATGATATTGCCGAGGCAGTAATGAAACGTATCAGAAATCACCGGGATTTTTATACTCCTTTATTCCAGATGATGTTTCTTGAGGCTAAGGGGGGTAAACAGAACGGCATATTAAAGCACATAACAGAGTCCGGGGCTAACTTGCCTTTCAAGCTTATTCAGATATTCTCTGATCTTGATTTCTTTTCGCTCTTTGTTTTTCTTGGAAAGAAAGGGGATGAAGGTTTTAAAATGCACGAGGGCCTGATCAAAAGTATAGCAAATAATCAAGGCGCAGGAGTTATAAATACTACTTTAGAATTCGATACTATTTATCAAGCCGTAGCTATTAAGGCTAGAGAACTATTAGAGGATTACCATAAGGTTAACATTCCTTTTAACGCAAAAGTTAGTGATAAGTTGTTGGCAGAACCGGTTATCAATTTTATTACACTTAGCTATATACCATTTATTAAGCCGCTTAAGGATAAAACTTTAGAATTGTCAAAAGAGATTTACCCGAGAACGGCCAAGTTAGATGAATTAACCAGGCATTGGCTGGGTATGGCTAATCTTTATCTGCTGCGTATTCTTGCGCCTTTATTAAAGAGTAATTATTGGGGGATAAATAAAGGAGTCGGAAGGACGATTGTATTCATAAGTTTTGCCACCCTTATTTCTGCGGTAGGCATTAGCATTTGGGTACCCCCTTATCTCTCCGCAGCTATTGCAGGGACCTTATTATTAACCATATTGCCGGTATTGGCCTTAGGGAAGATTAATAATCGCTTGGAGCGTATTTTCTTTGGTTCAATATGGTTTATATTCTCTTTGTATTGGGGGTATATTTTACCTTATTTCTTGTTTGGCAAACTTACAGCTATAGTTTCGGTTGCCAGCAGCGGGTTCTTATTTACATTAAGCCTATGGGTATTAACCGCGATTCCTACCTTGATTTCAATTTATCATCTTTTAACTTCTATTAAGAGCTATATATCATTAAGTAGTGAATTGTGGAGTAAGACAGGCCGATCATTAATAGGTATTCGTTCGTTCTCTCCATTCAGGATTTTCCATATAAACTGGAGATTCTTTGCCGATATGTGCCGCCGTGTTCCGTCAGGTCCAGCTTTACGATGGGGGGTAAATTGGGATAAAGTATTTAAGGATTGGTTCCTTGAATTTATTGAAATAGAAGATAAGCACACCGGGCTATTACCCAATGGAGAGAGTGTCCGTGATTATTTTACAAGGGGTGTAATTTTGTTACGTCGCACTGGGAAAATGAGCCAGAGAGAAATGGATTCCTGGCTAAAGGCGGTTGCTGATCCTAGGGAGGGAAGGTTCTTGAGGCCTGTTTCTGATGAAGGTTTTGAGGCGTTGTATAATGCCTTCTTTGCTTTAAGCAATAAAAAACCCCAGCCAGACGTATTTGCGAATATTCAAGCTAGCTCTTCACATGTCCAGACTGCCGGTGAGATATATACTCATACTTGGGAAAGCTCAGCGCAGCTAGGTACTTTTGATAATAATCCTCAAGACGGGAGGAAAACTTCACTTTTAGGATATTGCGCGAGGAATTATTATGCGGAATGGCATAATACCTTAACATATTTGCGTAACCTGGGAGGAAATTTTAAAAAGGCAGTTAATGATGAATTAATGAATAAGGCTATAGATGAATATACGGATTTTAACGCTATTCTTGGGAAGCTTAGCAATATTATGTCTGAGGACGAACTTGGTATGTTTATAAATACCATTGAGAGATTTATGAACGAGCGGCGTCCGAATAATAGTTTTGTCGTAGAATCCGAGGCGCGCGATTATATTGAATATCACCAGCGTTTAAGTTTCGACGAAGGAGATTTTATTTATCATCAGGCTATCGGAGAGGTTACTAAACTCTATGATTCCCTGGAAGAAGCGTACAGAAATAATGCAATGAAGTTAAAAAATGCTATGTTAGAAAGTATATTTATGCAGAGGTATCCTCAATACAGAGAACTTGTTGCCTTGAAGCTTAGGCAGATATTTCAAGAAGCGACTCTTTGGGGTAAACATGCGATAAGAACAAGGAATGGATTCAGAATGGTTAGTTTGGGAGCTATTTTGAACCTTGATCTTGCTAATAACCCAGATGCCAATTCGCTTATAGGAGAACTTAAGACAATTCTAGAAGATAGAGGTATCTTGGTTAAAGAGCAAGATAAGAAAGACCCTAAAAAACAAGTCTTATTTGTTGAGACGCCTAATTTGCTTGAGGTTTCAGAGATTTTATTAGATTTCAGAAATAAAAATATACTGAAGATTATTAAATCCCTAAGTGTTTTAAAAGGTTGGGATGAAATTGTGCAGATATTATTTGTTATTAAGCAAACCAGTTCCCAAGATGTTTATCTGCCATTTTATGATAGTAGTAAAGATAACTTGATACCTTTTAACAAAAATGGCGGGATTGGAACAAAC
>JAKQSG010000153.1 GCA_029563245.1 Candidatus Omnitrophota bacterium | reverse complement strand
CAGGGATTTTTAAGGTGACGCGAGGCATTCTTAAGTATAACCAAGCTCCCGTTTTTGATATTTCTTAGAAGGGTATGCGGATTAACTCCTTCCTTCTTGGCAATCGTCTTCATCAAACCGGTTAATTTATTATTTTTGGCGTATTCAAGCTGTGTCATTTCACGTTTTCTCAATAATCTTCTTTTCGATTTCGTAGGTTTTATAACGTAACTCTTTGAAATTTAAAGCAACTTTAACATTGATCAACTTACTGCATTCTTCCAAAACCCGGATGGATTCTTTTACCCTTTGAATGTTAGCCAGGAAAATATCAGCCATCCCGCTTCTTTTTAATTCATTAGCCCTTAAAGACCTGCCGACATCATTAGCGCTTGACCTTTCTTTAAGCAACAGCGCCTTCGGCATCAAAGAATCGGAAAGCGAAGTTAACTTATGCCTAATTTTTTTTAGCGCATAGGTAAATTGACGGTTATCAAGAATAAACCTGGTTATATCCTCGCAAACTCGCAAACCTTCTTTTGCGCGGTTGATATTGGCATCAATAATACGGTTAACGTTAATCCGATCAGCCTGCTTTAACAATTTTCTTTATAAGATTAGTTGTAGAAAGGCCCTTGACCAATTTTATGGTTAATACCCTGCCGCCGTAACTCTTAACAAAACTCCCGCCGACAATTTCATCCTCAGCCCAATCAGCACCCTTAATTATTATATCCGGGCGAATTTCCTTTATAAGCTTCAGAGGGGTGGCCTGGTTAAAGATTACTGCAAAGTCTACGCTCTCCAAAGATGCGATTAAGTTTAAACGATCCCTTTCCCCGACAATAGGGCGCTTATCACCTTTAATTTTTGTTACGGAAGAATCGCTGTTGACCCCCACGATAAGGATATCTCCCTTAGACTTGGCAATTTCAAGATATTTAGCATGGCCGTAATGCAATAAATCAAAACAACCATTAGTAAAAACTATATCTTTACCTTGTTTCTTAAGCTTAGGAATTATATCCGCTAGCCTCTTTAAGGTTATAGCCTTCTCTCTTACCGAACGTTGGACCCTTCTATGAGTTCGCATATGATGTGCCCAATTAAAATATGGCTCTCCTGTATTCTGGCAGTAACATTTGAAGGTACTATCAGCGAAAGATCCGCATGATTAACAGCGTCACCTCCGTCACATCCGGTTAAAAGAATAGTCGAGAGGCCCATTTTCCTTGCCTGCTTTAACCCTAATGCAACATTTCTTGCTCTTCCGCTTGTAGAAATACCCAAAACCACATCTGATTTATTGGCAAGCGCCTCTATCTGACGGGCAAAAATAATATCATAGCTGTAATCATTAGATAGTGCGGTAATAATTGAGGTGTTTACGGTAAGGGCAATAGCCGGATAGGCAGGCCTCTCCTTCTTGAATCTGCCTACCAGCTCTGCGGCAATATGTTGCGCGTCGCTTGCCGACCCGCCGTTCCCAAAGATTATAAGTTTTCCGCCTTTTTTTATGGCAGAGATTATCTTCTCAGTTATTTCAATTATCTGCGGCAGGCTCTTCTTGAGAAGTTCCTCTTTTACCCTGATGCTTTCAAGGATAGCGTCCTGAATAATATCGCGCATACTCGGCTCTCTTTCTACGAAGAAAAAACCTTGGCAATATTGAAAAGTTCCAGATCTACGGTCTTAAGTTCCTTAACCGCATCCTTTAACGGGACATCGATTACCTTAATCCCCTGCAGAGCTACCATTCTACCGAATTTCCTGGCTTTAATCAGCTCTACTGCCTTTACCCCCAGCCTTGTTCCCAGCACACGGTCAAACGCAGTAGGAGTGCCTCCTCTTTGGATATGGCCTAATACGCTGACTCGGGTTTCAAAACCTGTCCTCTTCTCAATTTCTCCGGCCAAGGCCTCGCCAATACCTCCCAGCCTTACATGTCCGAAGGCATCAAGCTTCTGCTCCTGGAGTACCACACCCTTATTCTCAAACTGGGCACCCTCTGCTACCACTACTATACTAAAGTTCTTCCCTCGGTTATGCCTTTTTGTAATGGTATTACAAACCTCTTCAATATTAATCGCTACCTCAGGAATTAAGGTTACATCGGCTCCGCCTGCTATACCTGCCTCAACCGCAATCCAGCCGGCATGCCTTCCCATGACCTCTACGACAATAACCCTATGGTGGCTCTCTGCAGTGCTATGTAACCGATCAATACACTCGGTTGCGATATTCAAGGCAGTATCAAAACCAAAGGTATAATCCGTTGAAGATAAATCATTATCGATAGTCTTTGGTACCCCCACTATATTAGTTACCCCATCATCAACCAATTTTGAAGCAACTCCCAGGGTATCCTCTCCGCCGATGGCGATTAAGGCAGATAAACCCATCTTTTTGAAATTAGCTTTTACTTTTTCTATACCGCCTTCCTTTTTATAAGGGTTTGTCCTGGACGTACCCAGGATAGTCCCTCCTTTATGGAGTATCCCCGAGACAGAATTAATATCTAAAGGCATGGTCATGTTCTCAACCAAGCCCTTCCAGCCATCCTTAATGCCTAAGAATTCATATCCCTCTAAAATTCCTTTCCTTACTGCTGCACGAATAACCGGATTTAAACCCGGACAATCTCCCCCTCCGGTAAGTATACCAATCCTTTCCATCTTATTATTCTCCTTTGTTTTATATTTTTCCGTATCCGCTAAAAGGCGCTACTGGATTTTCCCTTTCCTGATCCCTCTTTCTTTTTTCTCTATCTTCAGCTGCGGCAATCTTTGCTACATGAATTTTAACAACAATCTGCTCTTCTACCCCCAAAACTTCTTGTATGCGGGAACGCGCGATTTCCTGAAGACGAGATGTCAGCTCAGGGATGTTAACTTCCTTATTCAGAATAACCCTTAAATCAACGATAATCCCTTTTTTATTGGCAATAACATCCGGACGCAGCTCTTTAATCTCCGGGATGACTCCCGCAAGCCTGCGGATTAAATCCTCAACCGCAGAAAGGGCAATAGTTACCTCGCCCGAAGCAGTAGAGAAAGCAATTGTCTTTTCGCGTTGCAGGCGCCCCAGAATTAATTGGGCAAAAGAAAAACTGATAAGCACCAATAGCAATCCAGAGAGCCCTGTTATAATACGAGAATTAATACTACTTTGCACGTAGTTAAGCATATTGTTAATATCTTGGGGGTGCAGGAGATTAAAAGAGAAGGCAACCAAAACAATACCAACTACGATTATAATCGATGCATAGAAGAAAATTCCAAGAACTGTAAAAATCCTCATAATTAACCCCTTTCTATTCCTACTATATTAACATTTATATCTCTAACAGAGAGGTTAGTCATCTTCTCCAGGGACAGACGGACATTTTCCTGGACTGCATTTGCTATCTCGGGAATATTAAAACCATATCTTACTAATACCGGAATATCTATTTTAACCTCATCATTTTTATTAATCTCCACCTTAATATCCGCGCTTCCTTTATTCCCTATTAAATCCATTAACTTGGTCCTTAAGCTAGTGCTTACAGATTTTACGCCAGGGACATCCATAGCCGCAATAGAGGCAATCGAGGAGATTGCATTCTTATGCACCCTTATTAAGCCTAAATCCGTACGTGATTCTTCGCGGACCATCATTATTCCCCCTTGTTTTCTTCTTTCAGCATATCCTGGATAAAATGGGTCGAGATATCGCCTCTTAAAAACAAAGGATTCTCCATCAGTTTAAGATGAAAGGGTATGGTTGTTTTTATAGGGGCAACGTGGAATTCACTTAAGGCCCTATACATTGTCCTGATAGCCTCCTGGCGGTTATGCCCGTAAACGATCAGTTTTGCAAGCAGGGAATCATAGTAGGGAGGAACTTCATATCCAGCATACATATGTGTATCAACCCTTACATTAGGACCGCCTGGTAAAACCAAAGATTCAATCTTTCCCGGAGAAGGCATAAACCCGTTATCCGAATCCTCTGCGTTTATTCTGCATTCTATCGCCGCCCCTTTGATCTGGATATTTTCCTGGTGAATTTTTAATCTCTCTCCTGCGGCAACCTTAATCTGCTCTTTAATCAAATCTATCCCCGTTACCATCTCGGTCACAGGATGCTCTACTTGAATGCGGGTATTCATCTCCATAAAATAAAAATTATTAGTAGTACTATCCAAAAGAAACTCTATGGTCCCGCAGCTTATATAATTAACAGACTTCATCCCCTTTAAAACCAAATCACCCAGTCTCTTACGCATCTTGCTGTCAACGACAGGAGAAGGAGATTCCTCTAAGAGTTTTTGATGCCTTCTTTGAATGCTGCAATCCCTCTCGCCTAATTGCAATACATGCCCGGATTTATCCGCGATAATCTGGACTTCAATATGGCGTGGTTTTTCAATATATTTTTCAATATAAACATTGGAGTTACCGAAATTAGCCTCAGCCTCTGATTGCGCAGTCATAATGCTGGACACCAGAGTTAAATCATTATGACATATACGCATCCCCTTGCCTCCGCCTCCGGCAGCAGCCTTAATTATCACGGGATAACCTATAGCCTTTGCAGTCTTAAGCGCTTCTTCTTTATTTTTAATGGCAGCAGCACTCCCCGGGACAATCGGTAATCCAGCTTTATGCATCGACGTTCTTGCCGCCAACTTATCCCCCATCAACCTTATATTGGCAGGAGTAGGCCCTATAAATGTAATCTTGCATGACTGGCATATCTCGGCAAAATGAGCGTTTTCTGCTAAAAATCCATAACCAGGATGTATAGCCTCTACATCGGTAATCTCTGCGGCACTAATAATGGCGGGTATATTGAGGTAACTGCTGGAGGATGCGGCTTGTCCAATACAAACAGCTTCATCCGCAAAACGCACATGAAGGCAATTTTTATCCGTTTGAGAATAAACCGCCACCGTTCGTATTCCTAATTCACGGCAGGCGCGGATAATTCTTAGTGCTATTTCGCCACGATTAGCGATAAGTATTTTAGAAAACATTTTTGCTTTAAAGTGGCTCTATTAAAAAGATGGTCTGGCCAAACTCAATAGGCTCAGCATTATCAACTAAGATCTCAATTATCTTTCCTTTTACCTCTGCCTTAATTTCATTCATCAGCTTCATAGCCTCAATTATGCAAATTACCTGGCCCGGTTCTACATTTTGGCCCACCTCAACATAGGCCGGGGACTCTGGGCTTGGAGCGCGGTAAAACGTACCAACCATAGGTGACTTAATCTCTACTGACTTGATAGGAGACGGTTCCTTTTGGTCCTGGTGGGCTGGCCTTACAGGTAGATCAGCCACCCTTTCACGTTCAACTACAACCGGGCCGCTAAACCCTTCGGGGCTAACAGAAGTTTTCTTTAGCCTGATACGCATACCATCTTTTTCTATCTCCAGTTCCATAAGGCCATTATCATTCATCAGGTTAACCATTTCTTTTATCTCTTTAATATTCATTCCTAGCCTTCCTTCTTTTTAATTGATCCTTTCGACATATTCTCCGGTACGGGTATCAACTTTCACTCTGTCTCCAACATCGACAAAAAGCGGAACCTGAATTGTCGCGCCCGTTTCTACCTGGGCAGGCTTAGTCCCGCTTTTAGCCGTATCCCCCTTTATCCCCGGTTCAGTATGGGTAATCTCAAGCTCAATAAAATTAGGCAGGTTAATAGATAAAGGGTCATCTTTAAAAAAATAACCCAATACCTCAATATTATCTTTTAAGAAAGTGCGTTTATCTCCCAGGGCTTCCTCAGATACGGCTATCTCTTCAAAATTCTCCTGGTCCATAAAATGATACAGGTGACCGGAATTGTACTGATACTGAAGTTTACGCTCCTCAACATAGGCCTGTTCAATCTTTTCGTCTCCGCGAAAGGTCTTCTCCTGGATATTAGAATTCCTCATATTCCTAAGTTTAGCCCGCACAAAAGCCGCGCCCTTACCCGGCTTGACATGCTGGGCATCAACAACCACATAAACATCCCTGTCGATTAATATGGTAACTCCTGATTTTATTTCATTTATTGACAGCGCCACTTAACACCTCGCATCCGTTTTTTGTTACTAAAACCATATCCTCTATTCTTATCCCGAATTTGCCTGGAAGGTAAATTGCCGGCTCAACCGTAAAAACCATACCCTCTTTTAGTAAATCTTCATTCTTACTATGGATATTGGGGCTTTCGTGAATATCCAGCCCTACTCCATGCCCTAAGCTGTGTATAAAATTATTACCGTAACCCTTGCTGGTAATATATTTACGGCTGGCAGCATCAATAGAACCGATGCTAACTCCCGGTTTAACCATCTTAATCGCAATTTCCTGAGCCCTGGCCACCAATGCATATACACGCCGGGCAAGAATATTAATTTTACCCAAAAATAACACCCTTGTCAAGTCGGATTTATAACCCAGGTAATCAACGCCTAAATCAACAAGAACATTGCCGGTACTTCCCAGCTTTTTTGCTGTAGGATTATGATGCGGGTAAACGGAGTTTGGGCCGTAAGCAACAATAATATCAAAAGACGATCCCCTTGCCCCCTGGTAACGTATAAAACGTTCTAATTCTGCGGCTACCTCTGCTTCGCTGAGGCCAGGATGAATAAAACCTTTAATAAATTCAAAGGCTAAAGCGGTAATTTTAAGCGCCTTTTTGATCTTGGTCAATTCCTCAGGGCTTTTTATCTCCCTCATACCTTCAATAACCCCATGGGTAGGCACAAGGATACTCTTAAGCTTTAAAGACTGCCTGATAATCTTGTATTCTGCATAAGGTAAGTGGCGCTCTTCAAAACCGATCCTTTTCAGGCCTAATTCGCTACAGGCCCGGGGGATTGAACTAAAGACAGTACCATTGGCAATCCTAACCGGAAGGAAACCTTTAAGGGTTTCCTTGGCACTTTGGGCATACCTGGAATCCGTAAAATAAATACTACCCTTTGGTGAAACCAGCAGATAGGCATCCGGGTTGAAATATCCGGTAAGATACGATAAGTTGCTGGAGGAAGAAATAATAAAACCGTCTAAACCGCTTGGCTTGAGCCTTTTTACAAGATCCCGGAGGGCATTCATTATTGAATTAGGTCTAAGATTGCTTCCAGCCCAAGATAATAGCTTTGAGCGCCAAAACCTAAAATTGTCCCATGGGAAACCGGGCTGATTAATGATTGGTGGCGGAATTCTTCACGGGCGTAGATATTGGAAAGATGGACCTCAACGGTTATAATACCTGTAGCGGCAATAGCGTCGCGTATAGCAACGCTGGTATGAGTATAAGCTGCCGGGTTAATCAGAAGCGCATCAAATTTCTTGCCTGAACCGGTTATCAAGTCCACAATCACACCTTCATGGTTAGATTGCTTTATGGTAAGAGAGATCTTACGTGCCTTTGCTATTCTTTTTAACCCGCTATTGATACTCTTAAGAGTAACCCTTCCGTAAACCTTCGGTTCTCTTTTGCCCAGTAAATCAAGATTAGGGCCATGTATCACCAGTACCTTTTTCATATTTAATCCTCTGCCTCATCAATGAGCATCACCGGGATGCCTTCTTTAATGGGATACTTCTTGCCGCACTTTTTGCAGATAATTTTATTTTCTTTCATAAAAACATCCCCTTTGCAAGAAGGACAAGCCAATATATCCAACAGCTCTTTATCGATCATTTCTTCTCTCCTTTTTCTTTAGAAAGGTAGATGCTTCTTAAATCATAAAGTAGATTCTCTAACAACTTATACTCACCATCATTTAAATTGCCTTTAGTCTTATCCTGCAGCATCCCCAGCGTATCTATAAG
>JAKQSG010000026.1 GCA_029563245.1 Candidatus Omnitrophota bacterium | reverse complement strand
CTATATGAATGTCCTTGCCGGTGAGCACGTTTTTACCAAAGAAAATACGGGAAGGGCAATAGCCAGTTCTATAAGAACTGATGATGAAGCGCTGTCAAAAGCAATAATTTTTGAAAAAGAATCTATTATCTTTTATGAAGGAATGAAAAAGCTTGTTCCTGATCTCGACAGGAAAACAATAGATTATTTAATCGAACAGGAGAAAGGTCACCTTAAAGAATTGACGGAAATAAAGGGGAATATCTAGAAAGGGGAGGTAAATGGCAAAAAACGTTAAGGTATACAGCACTTCCACATGCCCTTGGTGTATAAGGGTTAAGCAATTTCTCAAGGATAATAATATTGTTTTTGAAGATTACGATGTTGGTTCTGATCAGGCAAAAGCCGATGAGATGGTCAAGGTATCCGGGCAGATGGGCGTCCCGGTTTTGGATATTTCAGGGGAGATCATTGTCGGTTTCGATAAAGATAGAATTAAGCAATCCTTGGGGTTGCAATAGTATCGCCAGTAGGCTTCTCCCGTAGGCGGGGGGCGAACCCAAGACAAAATTAGTAACGGTTAATAACCAGCAAAAATAATGTACGATTTAATTATAATCGGCGCCGGGCCTGCAGGGATTACCGCAGCAGTATATGCTGCGCGCAAGAAGATGGATTTCTTGGTTTTAACCGGTGACATCGGAGGGCAGGCTGCTTTATCAGCGGTCCCGAGCTTGCGCAGAAGTTCGAAGAGCATATGCGAAAATACGATATCCCGGTAAAAGAAAAGGAAGAAGTCATAGGGGTCAGTAAGCTAGACAAGAATATTTTAGTTAGGACGCTTAAGGGCGAATATCAGGCTAGAACTGTAATTATTGCATCTGGAAAACGGTCAAGAGAGCTGGGCGTTCCCGGTGAAAAAGAATTTAAAAATAAGGGGCTTACCTATTGCGCTACTTGTGATGGCCCGCTTTTTGCCGGAAAGGATGTGGCAATAATCGGCGGGGGTAATTCTGCTTTAGATGCAGCGTTGCAATTAATAAGGATCGCCCGTAAGGTTTTTATAATTAACAATACCCTGAGTTTAGGCGGAGATTTAATTATGAGGCAGAAAGTCGAGTCTGCAGGAAACGTAGTCATAAAGAACGATTCTCAAGTCAGCGCAGTGTTGGGGGATAAATTTGTAGAGAAAATAAGGTTGATCTCTCAGGGGAAAGAAGAAGAAATATCTGTGCAGGGGGTATTTGTGGAGGTTGGGCTTATACCTAATTCCGGATTCATAAAAGATGTGGAAAAGAATTCCTATGGGGAAATTAAGATTAACTCTTATAATGAAACCAGCATTCCCGGCATATTCGCTGCAGGGGATGTTACTGATGTTGCGCAAAAGCAGATCATTATTGCCGCAGGTGAGGGCTCAAAAGCTTCCTTAGGTGTATTCAATTATATAAGCAGGAACTAGAATATCTATAAAAAAACTTGACAAAAAGAGATATCTGGTTATACTATACTATGATTATAGGGATAATATAGATAGAGGATAATTATGCGTATTACTTATAAAGCTGACTATGCCTTGAAAACAATGTTAAATTTAGCTATTAATTATGGCACTGATCCTGTTTCAGTCCCTGGGTTAGCTAGGCGTCTGGATATTCCGATAAAGTTTTTAGAGCAAATATTGTCTGAACTTAAAAAAGGGGGGTTTGTAGAGAGCCGTAGGGGTAATGTAGGAGGCTACCTTTTGTCCAAGGATCCTTCTGAGATAACCCTGGGAGAGGTTGTGAGGTTTATCGTAGGATCTACCGAACCAATAGCATGTATTAGCAAAACATATAGCGGCTGTAAAGAGTCGTCAACTTGTGTTTTCAGGGATATATGGTTTCAGGTCAATGAGGCAACTACTAGAATTATCGATAGGATTAATTTCGAAGAATTAGCAAAGAAGGCTCTGGGCCCCAGCGAAAACCTAGTTTATCAGATATAAATATGAATATAAAATCCAGCATATCTAAGACTATTGGGAATACTCCTCTTGTTAGGCTTAATAAACTTGTCAGGGGATTAGAGGCTAGCATATACGTAAAACTGGAGTTCTTTAATCCTTTATCTAGCGTTAAGGATAGGATTGGGGCGGCAATGATTGAGGATGCAGAAAAAAAAGGTTT
>JAKQSG010000137.1 GCA_029563245.1 Candidatus Omnitrophota bacterium | reverse complement strand
GCTGGCTTCAAATTCGAAATCTAAGGCAGAGCTGGTAAGGGTTATTAATGATTTGAAGGCCCTGGATGCGGGTCTAAAGAATATGGAAGCTATAAAGGCAGGTCAGAACGGCGGATTAAAGGTCCAAGAGAAGATGGTTATATTCGAGTCAGGGCTAACCACACTCCTGCATGATATATCGAAATTGGCAAACGCTAATAATGTAAGGATACTGCAGATTAAGCCTTTGCGCGACTCGCAAAAAAAGGCTGTCGGGAAGTTTGTTCCGGTTCTGATAAATATGGATTTAATCTGCGGATACCATAATTTCGGTAAATTTATTAACCAGCTGGAGAATAACCAAGTGCTTATCTCGGTAGAGAATTTTAAGATTGAACTTCAGCCGCAGGATACATTAAGGCAGAAGGTAAGTTTAACCATTAAGACATATGTCAGGAGATAGGTTGAATAAGTTTTTCTTAACGGCCGTATTCATTTTAGGCGCATCTGTTTTTTCTTTTGGGCAGACGGATTTTGTCTATGAGGTAAAGGGTGAGCGTAATCCTTTTATGCCTTTGGTGACGCCCGAGGGGATGCTGATAAAGATAAAATCCAGGGTTACTTCAGGCGCCCTTGATATCGAGGGGATAATTTATGATAAGACTGCCATGTCTTATGCTATAGTAAACGGCCTTGTGGTAAAAGTGGGGGATTATGTGGGGGATAACCAGGTTTTGAGAATAGAAGAGAAAAAGGTTGTATTTATAAAAGACGGCCAACCTTTCGAAGTTGATTTGAAGAATGAGGAGGAGTAATGGCTAAAAAAATAGCAGGTATATTTGCGGTATTATTTTTTCTTGCCTTAGTATCTACGGTTGCGCAGAATGAGGAGGCTTTGCCCCAGGATGATGTAAGCCGCTCTGCAGAGGCTACCTTAAGCGCCAGCGAGAATGTTACCCTGGATTTTAAAGAGGCGGATATTCAGAATGTCCTGAAGATAGTCTCTCTTAAGGCTGGAGTAAATATTGTTACAACTCCGGATGTATTGGGGAATGTCACCATAAGAATGGTTGATGTCCCTTGGGAGATGGCGCTGGATGTAATCTTAAAGACTTACGGCTTTGGTTACCAGAAACAGGGAAATGTGATTCTGGTTACTAAGTTAGATAATATCGCAAAAATTCAGTCTGAGGAGCCGCTGCAGACTGAGATTTTTACTCTCAGGTTCCTTGATGCCCAGGATGCGCAAAAGATCATTATCCCTCTGCTTTCTCCCAGAGGAAGGACTTCGGTTTTATATTCCCGTGGGCAAAAGGGCTGGAAGTTTGGTACTTTTAAGATCGGCAAAGAGACTACTTCCGCAGCATCGGAGAGAGAGAGGAGCGATACGGTTAAGTCCGAGGCAATCTCTTATGCTAAGGGTGAATCAGGGGACGCGGTGATGAAAAAGGCGGAGTTTGACCCCTCAATAAAATCAAAGATGCTTGTTGTTACTGATACCTATAGTGTGCTGGATAGGATTCGTACTGAAATACTTCCTAAGGTTGATATTAAGCCTAAGCAGGTACTTATTGAAACCAAAATTTTGGAGGTAAAACAGGATAAATTAAAGGATTTAGGGATTGATTGGGGCTTGGGTACGGATGGCGCAACTACCCTTAATCCGGTAACGGTTCCTGTAAGCGGAGGTACGATTGCCGGACGCAACTTAACCGGAGGTGCGGGGACAAGCAAATTTACCCCCAATGCTTTTAATCCGTTGGAAGGAACAACT
>JAKQSG010000131.1 GCA_029563245.1 Candidatus Omnitrophota bacterium | reverse complement strand
CCGGATATCTATAGGATTGATTTCATCCGTGGTTTAAGCTTCCAGAATAAAAATGCTGCCAAAACTGACTTGGCTATATCACCGGGTAGAAAAGGAACAAAACCAAAGAGAAACGATTTTGCCCAGGTAAGATGCAATGATATTTTAAGCCAGGCAACACCGCATAATAAAAGCAGGATACTGGCCAAGCAAAAAATACCTGTAATCATTAAAATATCCTCCTTAGCATACGTAATAAATCTTGCGATAAAAATAGTAGCGACAAAAAAACCGAAGAAATATCCGGCCGTAGGCCCGATAAAATAAACTCCTCCGGCATAAGTATTAGTAAATATGGGAAGACCTATAAAACCTAAGAATATGTACGCAAATTGTGTAAATAAACCTAAACGCACCCCTAAAAACGAAGCAGAGAGCAAAACAAAAAAGGTTTGCATCGTTAAAGGCACAGGCGTAAAGGGAAGCGGAATACGGATAAAGGCCCCCAAGCTTATTGTAATTATAAAAAATATTGATACTAAAGCGCGAGAAATGCTTTGATTCAAAACAATTTCTTTTCTTAATATAGACTCCATACCCTCTCCTTAATCTTAAAAATCCATAATGTAATAATTATACCCTAAAATAGGCAAATGTAAATAAAAAGGGGCAAGAATTATCTTCCAGCCCCTTTACTTAGTTTAAAGCTATCTTAGTATTATTCTTTAGCTATTGCCAAAGTAATGATCCCAGCCAAAATTAGGAATAGGCCCATGGACCCTTTAATAATCATCAAGAGTGCCGGCCACCATCTTAATATTGCGGCAGCGCCTAAGCCTAAGAATACCAGGCCTAAGACTACCTTTAAGATCGTAGAAACAACTTTCTTGCCCTGTGCACAACAACATTTTTCTTCCTTCTTGATTTCCTCTGCCATCTTACACCTCCTTTAACTTGGTTGACTCTTCCACCTACGGTGGATCCATCCCCATTCCGCAGGATATTTGCGTATATAAGTTTCAATAATATCGGTCAATTTCTGTATATTGATAAGCACCGTTTCTTGCGGGTTGCTCCCCTCCTGTAAATCCAAAGCAGGCTCAAAGACTATTTTGTGCCGGTCATCTTTCTGCCTTAAAATAAAACATGGAATAAGTGCGGCCTTGGTGCGCTGTGCAAAAATTACCGGACCGGTGGCCGTAGCAGCTTTTCTACCGAAGAAATTTACAAAAACTCCGGCGGTTCCGAAATTCTGGTCTATAGGGATAAAAACTAATTCATTATTCCGCAAGGAGAGTATTGTATTATTAACGCAGAGATGGCGCGGTTGGCTGTAGATAGTCTTAACCCCGAATTTCTCCCTTTTCTCTAGGAAAACTTTTTCTACCCTTGAGTCCCTCATGGGTCGCATAATACCTGCAGTCTTATATCCTTCTACCGCTAACCTACCCAGTAAAAGCGGGAAATTTCCAAAATGAGCGCTTACTAGTATAACTCCCCTTTTTCTAGATAAGGCCTTCTCCAGATTTTCTCTGCCGACTATATCCACCCTATCCTTTAAAAGCTGGGGCTTATTCATAAGAAACATAAGCTCGACAGCTGATTTAGCTATATAATCAAAACATTGCCTTACTATCCTATCCAGTTCTTCTTTGCCCTTTTCCTCACCGAAGGCGATCTTTAAGCTATCAAAGGCAATATTCTTCTGTTTTCTGGCAAAATAGTAGGCCAACGAACTTATCATCTTGGCAAAACGATAGATAAATCTATCCGGGGTAATCTTTATTATCAAAGAACAAAGATGTAAACCTAACCACCCCAGAATACGACTAAAGCTTTTTTTAACTTTTTTAAAATCCATTTATTTAAAAATTATAACAGAATTATTTTTAGGTTACAATAAGAATTATAACTTATAGCCGATTTTACGCAAGAAATTCTTTCTCCAAGAGATATCTTCCTCCCTTTCCTCCTCTTTAGGCGCAAATCCGTCCACTACTCCTAAGATTGCACATCCTTCCTGGGTTTGGGCAACAACAACCTTAACCGGATTTGCCGTAGCACAATATATATTGCATACCTCGGGGACATTCTTGATTGCGTTCAAAACATTAATAGGATAAGCATTTTTCAGTAAAATTATAAAACTATGGCCCGCCCTCATATTAAGGCAATTCTCTACGGCTAAATCCTTAAGCAGCTTGTTGTTGCCATGAGACCTTACTTTACAGGCACCGCTGGCTTCGGCAAAGGCCAAAGCGAATTCTATCCCGGGGACGCTATTGAATAAGGCCTCATAAAGGTCCTCTGCTGTCTTTATAAAGTGGCTCTGCCCTATGATAATGTTTACTTCGTCGGGCTTCTTAATTTCGACCAATTTCAATTCTAACATATCCCCTCCCTGGCTAATTAATATTAATTCTCCTGAACCCGGTTGAATAGATAGGGGAATCACCCCCTTCATCACGGCCTATATAAGACCTTACGGAAGCTAAAATAAAATCAGGTGAGCCTAATTCTTTCAGGGGGATCTTAATGGTCAGCTCCGAAGGGGCTAACTTCAGATAAATACCGTTAGAATTAATCAACCTTTTTCCATTCAACACCCTGAAGTTTTTATGCTTAGTAATAATCCGTATCTTGGGCATCTCGGCAAACGGGACCTTATCATTATAACCGAATAAATACACTGTCGTCGAAAACCTGTAAACAATATTTTCGGGCTTCTCTATCATGATAATCAAGCCATCCTCCAAAACGGCATAATTAACTCTCCCCTTGCTGGCTAAAGAAATATTCTCTGCATAATTTCCTTCAGAAGTAATATCCGGAAACATTTTTAAAGAACCGAAAAAAGAAACCTTCTTTTCATTCAGGTTGGCCTGGTGATTTAAGTTTATAGCGGGATAATCCCCAAAAAGTTCATTCTTACGCGCAAAGGCCAAAAGGTAAAAGGCGCTGGACTGAGTCTGACTCTTATAACAAAGTATCGCCTTCTTTTTATTATCCAGCTGCTCGGCAGTAAGATTAAATTTTAACCACTTTATATCGGAGTCTAAGAAACTTTTAGGCGGATTTAACTCAAGTTCAGGATGATAGTGCCTTGGCAGTGGCCAGCCGCTATGGTGTACCAGATACGGATAGATCTTGGGATAAGATATCTCTTCCTTAAGTTGCGCCAGCGCTATCTGTAAAAACAGATATAAAGATTTATGGTCGACGTTGACATCCGCAGGATGAGAGACAAATATTTTATCCGGACGATAATCCGAAATAACCTTCTTCAGGTCCTTAAGGATATTCTCCCCAAGGTAAGGGGCTTTAAAAGAAGGGCTATCTACGTAAGGCACAGAAGAGATTCTGGTTAAAAGAGAACGGTATGGCTTACCCGTGTCCCAAAATCTGGTGAATATACTAAAGGTACCAAAATCAGGATAACCTAAGAATATAAGGTCATCCGCATTAAGACCTAATAGCTGCATCGCCTTAATTGACTCTTCACGACGCAACTTTCCTAAGGATATAAACTCATTTTTCCTAAAAACGATCCGTTTCTTGTATACAATAAAGACGAATTCGTTATGTTCCCCGTTAGTTAAATAAACAATTTTTACCTTGGCCCCTTTTAGAATGGCCTCCTGTATTATTCCTGCACAGGCTATTGCTTCATCATCCGGATGCGGCGCGAGTATAAGCACGCGTTCTCCCTCCTTAAATGAACCTAGCTGCTGAAAATCCTGCGCGGATAAATTCTTCGATAAAAACAGGCACAATATAAACAAGAAAACAAAAATATTCAATATTCTTTGCCGGTAAAATATCATTACAGCCCTCTTTTTGCCATCATTATATTAGCCCCAATACAGCTGTCAATATCTTTATTGAAAAAGGATAGGAAAATAGCCCCTTTTTTACAAAATAACTTGCAATATTAAAGATAAATCCTTAGAATATATTTATGCCCAAACAGATAAAGGACTACGGTAAAATAAGACTAGTGCTAATGATAGTACTTGCGCTCAATTGGTCCGTAGCTATTGCTAAAATTATATTTGGTTTAGGCAGCCGCTCTACCAGTATGACTGCGGATGGCTTCCACTCTCTCTCTGATGGGGCCTCCAATATCATCGGATTAATTGGAATACACTTTGCCTCCAAGGCAAAAGATATCGACCATCCTTACGGCCACAAAAAATATGAAACCTTTTTCTCCCTTGGCATTGCCTTTCTGCTATTTTTAGTAGCCATAGGGATTATCCACGAAAGCCTGGGCCGTTTTAATAACGCTATAGCGCTTAATATTACCCCCGCAAGCTTTATCGTAATGGTAATTACAATAATGGTTAATTTTATAGTTATGCGCTATGAAAGCAAAAAAGGCATAGAACTTAAAAGCGACATACTGCTTTCCGATTCTATGCATACACGCGCTGATATCTTCACCTCGGTTTCTGTTATTATGGCCCTAATCGCAATAGAAATGGGCTTTCCTCTGCTGGATCCTGTAACCTCTATCATTATTTCCGTCTTTATCGCCTATTCCGGGTATAAGATAGTTCGCCAAAGCTCTATGATACTCTGCGATAGCGCAGCTATAGTAGATTTAAAACAAATAGTTGATATTGTGTTAAGCGTAGAAGGAGTAAAAACATGCCACAAGATACGCACGCGCGGAAGGCCTGACGATATTTATATCGATTTACACGTACAAGTTGATAGCGAAATGCACGTAGGCTCTGCCCATAAAATAAGCTACGCTATTGAAGATGCTATAAAGAAGTCCCTGCCCCAGGTAGTTGATATCGTAGTGCACATCGAGCCTAAAGAATAGCTTAAGAACTTAAGAATCTATATTTAGGACCTTTTCTTAATAATTCCCTTTGTCATACCAAAAAGCAAAAAGAGCACAGATAGAAACGGAAGAAAGTCGCCGTATCTGCCATAAAAGGTAGGGGTGCTAGAATAGAGAGGTATCGTTTCAATTTTATACCCTTGCACAAAGATATCTTCTCCCTTGTCATCCTTCACCGTTGAAATTATTTTACCTAAGGGAGATATGAATGCCGATACCCCCGTATTTGCACAACGCACCAGATAAACCCTATTCTCAACAGCCCGGAAAACAGATGCAGCTAAATGCTGATAAGCCTCTGGGGTTTTGCCAAACCAAGCGTCGTTGGTAATATTCACCAGAAACCTTGCTCCTCTTTTTACAAAATTCCTTGCCAGCTCAGAAAAAACATCTTCAAAGCAAATTAAAACCCCGAAATTATCCGGAAGACGGAATATGGTATAATCACCCCCCCGGGCTATATCTCCTATTGGAGCAATAGTATCCAGAAACCTCAAAGAATCCCTAAAAGGGATATACTCTCCGAATGGCACTAAATGCAGCTTATCATACTGGCTTAAGAGTTCTCCCTGGCCTGAAATCAACAAAGCACTATTATAATAAAGGTTACCT
>JAKQSG010000152.1 GCA_029563245.1 Candidatus Omnitrophota bacterium | reverse complement strand
ATCAAGTAAGAATTCCGAACGCTGGAACCCCGCCGGGAGCTTCTGCCTTATAGTCTGCTCGATTACCCTGGGTCCTGCGAAACCGATCAAGGCTTTCGGCTCTGCTATAATAATATCGCCTACTCCGGCGAAAGAAGCCATTACCCCTCCCATAGTAGGGTTAGTAAGAATTGATATATATGGCAGCCTTGCTTTCTTAAGATAGCTTAATGCCGCGCAGGTTTTAGACATCTGCATAAGACTAAGCATCCCCTCGTACATTCTTGCCCCGCCTCCTGAACCTGAAACAATAACCAGAGGCAGTTTCTTCTCAATCGCTTTCTCAATCGACCGGGTTATCTTTTCTCCGACAACAGAACCCATAGAACCCATGATAAAACGTGAATCGGTAACTGCAATAATTAATTTTCTGCTGTTTAACTCGCCTTGCCCGGAGACTACTGCATCATTTAACCCCGTAATTTTCTGATCCGAAGCTATCTTATCCTTGTAGGTTTTAGGGCCCTTAAAATCAAGCGGATCTGCAGAAAGCATATCCTTATCATATTCTTCAAAAGTATCCTTATCTACAAGCATCCGGATTCTTTCATATGCCCCCAGGGAAAAATGATGGCCGCACTTAGGGCAAACTTTTAAATTCTCCTCGATGGTTTTATTATAAAGAGTCTCAGAACAGGCCTCGCACTTAGTCCAGAGTCCATCAGGAATATCTTTTTTCTTCAACCTTACAATTGTGTATTTTGGCCTGCCAAATAGAGCCATATTAAACAGCCTCGTGTTTATGGATTACCAACCCCGAAAGTACCTTAGGGTAGAAATAAGTTGATTTGGGCGGCATCTTATCGCCCCTTAAGGCCACACCCAGAATATCATCTATTTTTACAGGGTTTAAAAAGAAGGCTATTGTACTGGGGTCCTCATTAACTGCCTCAATAAATTCCTCCGGATTTGGGCTGTACCTAAGAATCTCATTATCCTCCGGGCTGCAGCCTAGAATATCCCTAAAAATAAGCTGGTTTAGAATTGAAACATCCAAAGAACGGTATTCCTTAGGCTTATCGCTCATTGCCTTATCTAATATCCTAATGTTCTTTAGCCTTAAAAGCCAGTAATTCTTATCCTTATACATACCGATAACATGTTCGCTAAAACCACTCTTGGCTAGAAGAAAGAAAAATTTCTCTTTGTCCTTAATCCTTTCAACGTCAAAATACTTTTTGAGGCTTTTGAAGAAACCATTGATATCCCAATCCTTATCCAGCTTCAGCAAACGATGTATCGGCAAGATGGATAGCCCCCTCTGGTCAGTACTGGTAAAATAACTTAAAGTATAATTAAAGCTGGCATCCTCATTGAATTTATCCTTAAGTTTATTAGCCATTTCATCTCTATAAACACAAGATACTTCATAGCGATGATGACCATCGGCAATAAAGACATCCTCTTTTTTCATCCCGGATTGGATAAATTCTAGCATAACGGGATCCTCTATCCTCCAAAGCAAATGCCTTGTCTTCTCCTTATCCACGACATCTATAAAAGGAGGCCTTCCTATAATATACTGTTCAAAAACTCTTGGGATAAGCCTTTTTTTATCCTTAAAAACTACAAAGATAGGGCTTAAGTTAGCATTGGTCTTTTTTAACATTTTCAACCGGTCTTCCTTTGCCTTAGAGCGCGTATTCTCATGTCCGAATACCGCAGAGCCTTTATCTCCAAGCCTTAAAAGTGCGATGAATCCTAAACGTACTTTCTTTTCGCCGCGTATAATATATTGTTGGCTATAAAAATATACGGCTGGCCTTTCGGCTTGAACCAGCACCTTGGACTTAAGCCAGGACCTAAAAACAACTCCGCAGCGCTGGTACTTATTCTCGCCTGGGGCATCTTTTCTTAAAAGTATATGGATGAAATTATGCGGGCTTAAACTATGGTAATAATCCTGCTCCTTGGGAGAAATAACATCATATGGCGGGCAAACGAGACTTGACCAATCTCCTGATTTTGATTCGTTATAAAAAACTGCATTAAAAGGTTTTATTTGGGCCATTATATTTTTATATTTATACCATAAAACCGTAAAAAGACAAATGCAAAAAATTAATTTTTCTTAATTTTTGTGCGGGCAGCCTGAACAATTCTCTTTGACCGAAGGGCATGAGGAGGCAAGCTTCTTCTTATCGCCTCCCGCTTTACGGTAATCCGTAGCGTAGAAACCTGACCCCTTAAATATTATACCGGAACCTCCGCCGATTAACCTTTTAATTTTCTTATTACATTTTGGGCATTTCTTTAAAGGATCGTCGGTTATCTTCTGGAAGATTTCAAAGACCTTGTTGCAGTTTGCACATTCATACTCGTAGGTAGGCATCTCTTAACTTCTCCTTATCTGAAAGTTTTCTTTATTTTATCGGCAAAACTATTCCTTGATCCTTCGTTGGAAAGCCGCGCAAACTCCTCTATAGCCGCCCGCTGTTGGGAGGTCAGCCTACGGGGTATTTCCACATTTACCCTGACTAACTGATCGCCCATATTCCTGGAGTGTAAATCTACTGCCCCTTTCCCTTTAAGCCTGAACAGGCTACCGCTCTGAGTCCCCGGAGGTATACGCATATCAACTTTTCCGGTTAAGGTAGGGACAATTATATCACCGCCTAATATAGCCTTGGATAGACTTACGCTTGTTTCAAACAATATATCATTTCCATGCCTCCTGAACAATTCATGCGGCATTACTTCTATAATTACATATAAATCCCCATGAGCAGATTGCCCTGCCTCACCTTCGCCTCTTACCCTTAAATTTGAACCGTTATCAACTCCGGGAGGTATTTTAACTTTGATCTTACGCGTAACTTTTGATTTACCTTGACCGTTACACTCAGGACAAGGAGACTGAATAACCGCACCTTCCCCGCCGCAGCGAGAGCATGCCTGTTGTATATAAAAACCTCCTGCCCCTGAAACCGAACGTCCTGAC
>JAKQSG010000093.1 GCA_029563245.1 Candidatus Omnitrophota bacterium | reverse complement strand
ATATCCCTGGTAATACCGATATTTTGGCAATGGCGTGTATTTTTTCTGCGCCCTATAACAAGTAAAAACTTTGTCCAGGGATAATTCCAGCGCAAAAACCTTCTTATTTTTAATTTCAAGCTTATCAAGAAGGTGTGGGCTCAAAACTTGCATATACCCTATCTCTTCATTATTTATAAAAATGCGCGATTTGCTTTCTTGATCTAGCGATGCAAACTCATAATTATGAATTTTAAGCCTTCCGAAAAGCACCTCTAATATGCCTTTTAAATTAAGCAACCCTAATTCATCCTTAATCGCAGAATTGTTGAATAACATTCTCTTGGTTCCGCTCAAAGCAATACCTAACCTTAATTCTGAGCAAGGCGAATTATTCTTATCAAAATAAACATTGGCAGCCTCAAAGATAGAGATATATTCCTGTTTCTGGTTTAAATTATATGCGACAGCACGGCTTAAACCTGGGATAAGCGTTGACCTTAAAACCTCTTGCTCCTGGCTTAGAGGATTCATAATCCCAATGGGCTTTACTGAAGTTTCGAACTTATTAAGCACCCCGGAGTCAATAAGGCTATAGGTTACTGCCTCATTTAAACCTAAGCCGATAAGAATATTCTTTATATCCGAGATTAAAGCCCTGTTATCTCTTATATTTATAGAGGGCAGTATCTTAGGAAGCGTGGGGGGAATGTTCTCATAACCAAAAACCCGGGCAACTTCTTCGATTAGGTCTTCCTCCAAAGAGACATCCTGCCTGAAAGAAGGCACAGTTATTGCAAGCGCAGACTTAGCCCTGTTATAAACCTTAAAACCCAGGCTTGATAAAATTTGTTTTATTTTGAGAATACTGATAGGCAACCCCAAGTTTTTTTCTACACTAACAGTTCGTAAAATAACGGTTCTTTCCTTAGTTTTGGCAGTGCCGGACGACTTAAAATCAACTTCTCTGCCCCCGCAGAACTCTTCCATCAAAATCGCGGCCCTTTGCGATGCCCTATGGACTATTTGAGGGTCTATCCCCCTTTCAAATCTATACCCGGACTCACTATGGATTGCATGGGACTGCCTCATTCTGCGTATCAAAATAGGATTAAATAACGCAGCCTCTAATAAAATATTCTTCGTAGAAAAGGTGACTTCCGATTCCTTGCCTCCCATGATACCGGCAAGCGCCAATGGCCTTATACTGTCTGCGATAACTAAAGACCCCTGGTCAATATTTCTTACGTTTCCGTCGATAGTGGTTATTTTTTCCCCTGCCTTAGCGCGTCGGACGATTATTCTATTCTGCCCCAGCTTATCTAAATCAAAGGCATGTAAAGGTTCCCCCAATTCAAATAAACAGTAATTCGTTATATCCACAACATTATTTACGCTTCGGCAACCCACCAACTCAAGCCTTTTTCTTAACCAATCCGGAGACGGGGCTACGTTAAGATCCCTTATAACCCTAGCAGTGTACAGAGGACAATCTTTTTTGTTCTCAATTTCTATAGTCAGGGAAGAAAATTTTTGGGCCTTTACTTTTCTTTTTACTTCCCTAGCCTCAAGCCTTGACCCGGTTACAGCGGCAACCTCTCTTGCTATGCCCAGAATACTTAACCAATCCGGACGATTTGAAGTAATCTCAACCTCAAAAACATAATCGCCGTCTCTTTTGTCCAGAGAGACAACCTCCAGCCCTGCCATAGTAAGTTTATCGGCCAGCTTTTCAGCAGGAACTTTAATATCTGTAAAATCTTTTATCCAGTTATAGGTAAATTTCATAATCTAAAATTGCCTTAAAAATCTTATATCATTCTCAAAAAATAATCTTATATCATTAATGCCGTATTTAAGCATGGCGATCCTCTCAACCCCCATCCCAAAAGCAAACCCCGTATATTTCCCGGAATCAATCCCTACATGTTTAAAAACATTGGGGTGAATCATTCCTGCGCCCAATACCTCAAGCCAGCCCTTTCTGCCGCAAACCGAGCAACCTTGCCCCTTACAAATTATGCATGATATATCCACTTCTGCCGAAGGTTCGGTAAAAGGAAAGAAGTGGGGCCGAAAGCGCATTTTGATATCGCTGCTAAAAATAGTCTTGGCAAAAACTTCCAGGATACCCTTTAAATCTGAAAATCTAATCCCACTGTCCACCATAAATCCCTCCA
>JAKQSG010000083.1 GCA_029563245.1 Candidatus Omnitrophota bacterium | reverse complement strand
GAGGTTATGTCGTATTTCTTATATCGCTCAGCTGCTTGCAGGATTACAGAAGGCATACGGGTCGGCACTTATTGATATATCGAAGGCGCTTACTCCTTTAGCGGAGAAGATTGCTCAGGAGACAGGCGTTGAAATGCCGGTAGCAGAAAAATCTCACTCTAAAATAATTAAGCGAGTTGCGATATTATCTATGGTTGTGGCCGGATTGGGAGCGTTGACAGCGGTAGGTATTATGAAAGTACCGTTTGCGATATTAATCAAAATAGGCGTAAGCATACCTGTTTTACCTGTACCTTTATTAGTGATATTGGCTGTAGTTGTTTTATTTGTTCAAACTTATTTGATTATTCCGGCATTATCCAAAGATACCTCTATTGATGATCTCGCTTGTTTAAGTAAAGGTGTGCAGGATAACGGTTGGGCGCTCGTATTGGCAAAGTTCTTCGTGAATACGTTGTTGCCCATAATTATATTCTTATCTGCTTTTGGGTATTTGATGGCGACCTTTACCGGTTTTGTTGCTCCGGTAGTTGCCCTACCCACTTTATTTAACAGCATGCTTACGCAGCAGTTTCTCGCCACTTCTTTGTATATAGCAGTATGTGCCACTATAGTTATGCTGGTTGTTAATTTTAAGAATATCGCAGCTACTCGCGTGTTGAGCCAGGATACACAAAACGATTATCGTTTTGTCAGGATATCCAAGTTTGCTGCTGTAGGTATAGTTGCGCATCTTTCTGCTTACATAATATTTGCTCTGTTAGGGGCCAGCGGTATTTGCGCAGTCCCGCTTGCTATTGCCGCCGCCTATCTTATCACCGGAGGATATTGGTATCTGATTAATTTTAAGGATGCTGCGAATAGAAGTATCTCGAGAGGTGGTTTCTTAGTTTCGGAAGTATTGTTTATAGGTCTGTATAAATTACTTACTACTGCAGGGGCATTAGGGGCGGTGCCGGTATCATTATTAGGTTCTTTTGCTTTTACTGTAACCGGCTTGTTAATGATTTCCGGATTTGTGCTTTTAAGCAGGAAACTATCTTTATTAGAAGAATCTTCTAAAGTAAAGATTATCGTTGAAACATTGCCTATCAATATGATAGGAGCGGCTTTCTCGGTATTAGGGGCATGCGGGTTTATCAAGGCGATATCTACGGGAGTTTTAGGGTCGCTTACTTTACCGATATTATCTTCAACAATAGTGATTATGGCGGCAATAGTATTGACTGTCGTATTTTTCTTATATAAAGGTAAGGTTAATTACGCGGCGGCCATACCGGCAGTAACGGTAACGATGGCGGTAGGTTTAGGTTTTACCAGTACGGCAACTGCTCGGGCTGAAACTCTTGAGCCGGTTAATGCAAGCAATGATTTGGTTAAAAAAGTTTTGGATAATTTAGGTCAAATTGCGCGCCTGCCCTGTGTACCAGTATCTAGGCAAGATAATGCCGCACCTACCACAGAATCTGAAGCAGTTTCAGGGGTTATTCCTCAAGTTTTAACTGGAAATACACCAGTAAATACAGTCACAGTTCCAGAGCTAGATAAGCAGGGTGTTGTTGCTTCGGCCGGAGTAGACTCTGTAATTACCCAAACAGCAACCAATATTAATATCCGAGCTCCTCCGGCAGATGCCTCATCAGAACCTGTTGATGCAAGAAAAGTTACAAGCGAAGGAACCGTCCCCGGTCCAAATGAATTAAATGAGTCACGTCCCGTCGGAAGGGCCGAAGAATTAAGAAACAGGCTTAGGGTGTTAAGAAATAATTTTAATAACCTTTCTCGGCCGGAGATTGTTGGTACTTTGCCACAGTATCTTGACGCAATAGCCGAATACGAAAAATCCCGCCAACAGATTCTCACAGATATAATTGCAGCAGGGCAGGAGCTTGACAAGCTTGCCATTGACGGTAGGCGCGCGGATGGAGAGGAGAATATCAGGGCTGTCAGCCAGCGGGTACAGGAACAGTCATTAAGGGCCAGGTCAGCAGCCCAGCTTAGGGACCTCCTTTCAAATGTCCCCATATCATATATTGCAGATCCAGTGAATTACGGGGATATTTTTACTTATGATCTTGCCACCACAGTAAGCGCGCTATCCTTCTCGGATCCCCAGAAGGCAGAGGCTTTATTAAGGGTTTTTGTAGAGTTCTTCGGAGACGGCAGGGAAGGATACTTTAATGCTTATCGCCTGCGCGACAGAAATTCCCGCGAGATCAAGACGACCGGGCCAATAGCCCATTTAATTGTCGGTATATGCAATTATGAAGCACAAAGAAATCCCTCCCAGGCATCATATCTTTATGTAGCTGAGAATTTAGCAAGTTATCTTATAAAAGGTTTCTGGGTAAATACAGAGAATGCCTTCAGGTTTACAGATGATCCTGCCGAAGCTAATTATAATATTATCTCGACTGAACAGCAGGTATCTGCTTACGCGGCATTTAACAAAATGTATCATCTGACGGGAAACCCTGAATATGAGAATATAACCGACAGCTTGATTGAATATTTAAGAAGCACCCACTATACAGTAAGAAGGAGCCTCTTGGGCAGGATATTTAATAGCCGCCAGGAATATTTCCATACCGGCAAAGAGATCGGTTCCAACGTGTGGATAAGCGGATTTGCCAGCGATATCGGATCCTGGATGATCTTAAGCCTTGGAAATGATGTATTACAAAACCGGGTAGGCGCCAGTCCGGAGAATATAATAAATTTCTTAAAGGCCCGCCTTGTGGAAGATGATGACGGCAGGAAGATTCTTCCTTTTGGCGAGGAGACAATGAGGTTTATAAATCTAAATAAGAAGCCTAGGGCATTCAGGGGCCAGTATGATTCTATGGGAAGTTACGAATGGACATCTTTTGCTATTCTTGCTGCCCGTCAGGCAGGAGACAACAAGTTCGCAGGCTTATTGGCAGGTACCCTTGAAAATGCCAGGGTTAAAAATAGCGGTATTCTTCCTTACGCTACCAGAGAAGGTCTTTCAACCGGTTTTGGCTGGATTACTCCGATAGGAGGGTCTTTGATCTCTAGCTTATGGGATGTTTTGGCGGAAAGAAATATTAATATACTGGGTCAGGTCAGCGAAGGCACCATTTCTTCCGAGAGAATTAATCCTATCCTTGAGACATTCCGCTATTCGGAAGCCATGGCGCATCGCAAGGGCATTGAATTTACCCTTTGGGCTATCAGGGATATATCAAGAGGCATGGATGAGTCGAATATACTTATGAGAAATCAATTCGGCTTGCAGAGCGGAGACCAGCCGACCAAAGGGGATACGCTTAATCTCGGATTATCACTCACCTCTATTCCTTATAATTCTCTTTATTCATATAGTTTTAACAACTGGCTTAGCGGAGGTTTGGTTTTTGGCGGCAGATACGGAAATGTCATTAATATGGCTAATATAGCGTATTCTTTAAGTAAACACTCTACTCCTTTGGGATGGATTGCCCTGGTTGATCAGGGTTCTAAATTAGTAACCCAGCTTGACGCTGAGACTGAAGCCTTGAGGATTCACGGCGGTATCTTGAGGGTAAAAGACCACCAGTGGGATCTTATCATCGGCAGGGTAGGCGCTCCGGAAGCGACGGTAAACGCCGAATATAACCAGGATGGTTCTTTGAAGAAAGTCTCTTATACCGGCCATATCCCTAAATTGGAGACTGTTGTTGAGAGGATCCAACGGGCCTTCAGGTTTGACTTATGGTGGCAGGGAGAGAATCCTTTTAAGGAGTACCCGGCCATAGTTATCCTAGGCGAAAGGCAGATAAAGAGCTTTGAGAGCGTTCTCACCAATACTGATCCAAACGTAACTTTTGTGGCCTACAGGCACGGAGAGAATCTCTATGTGCTAAGGATCGACCTTGCCCAGGGGAAGACGACAGATATTACGGTCCTGCCTGCTTTGGACAATACCGAGATAGTCTCTGAATCAAGGATGTTTAATGAGGATACCAAGGAATATCTCTTGCGTGTAAGGCGCTGGATGGCTAATGAATCGATTGTATTATTGCCTTCCGCCGCGCGCCTTAATTATGCCAGCCAATATGTATGGGCCTGCGAAAATAGCCAGTTCGGGTCGGAGCTGGATCCTCTTACCGGAGAGGTGCATATCTATCAAGGAATATCCGATTTAAGAGCGTTGGTGCCTAATAAATACGGTATACCGGTAAATCCCCATACCGGAAGAGTATTTGTCCCTTCTCTTCCCGGTTCCATAAGGTCGTGGGCAATGCAGGAGAATCTGGTTGGTGAGCGCAGATTTGTGGTATTGGAATCTGAAACGAATAGGAGCTTAGAAATATCCCATATGCCTGCCGGAGATAAATCTGAAGTTAATATGCCTGGCATGAAGGTAGTTTTTGACGGAGTGATTTATATCCCCAGGGCAATAGCTTATAGTACGCATGCTGCATACGGAAGCCGTTTTGTTGAGCCGTTATCCCTGGAAAACCCGCAGGCGCTTACAGAGAGGACAGAGATAGAATTTACCGGAGAAAATCAGAAGGTGCTTTCGCGTATCCGGCTTGAACCTCCGGCAGTTGTGAATTGGCGCATTTGTACAACCGGGGAAAGGTATGCTGAAATTATCGATTTTGCCGGAGATAGAGGCCCAGATACAGGTGTAAGGGTAAGAACTTTTACTGAGGAGCTTAATAATATACCCGTAATTGGTG
>JAKQSG010000079.1 GCA_029563245.1 Candidatus Omnitrophota bacterium | reverse complement strand
GTACCGGTCAATTATTCCACTCATACCTCTTCCATCCTTATTGCTATTGGTTCTTCTTTTATCGCCTCAAGGCGATTGATCATATTCAAAGCGCGTCTCAGGTCTTTCTCCCTTGCCTCATAGATAAGCATAACAATAGGAACAAGCTGTGATTTGCTTTTCTCCTTTTGCGTCACCGAGGCTATACTGATTCCAAACTTAGCCAACACACCGGATATCCTGGCTAAAACACCCGGCTTATCCAAAGCGGTAAAACGGATATAATAACGGCTGGAAGATTCATCTATCCTTCTCAGCCTTTTTACTGATTTATCCTGGACAATATTCATCATCGGCCTGAAAAGCCCGGCCTTTATATCTTTAGTCAAATCGACAATATCTGATACTACCGCCGATGCGGCAGATAACTGCCCGGCTCCGGGACCGTAGAAAAGTAGGTCGCCGGCTAAATCCCCTTCCACATATATAGCATTAAATACGCTATCTACAGATGCCAATAGATGGTCTTCCGGGATAAGTGTTGGGTGTACCCTGACCTCTAAATCCTCGCCCTCCCTCTGGGCAATAGCCAATAGCTTGATTTCAAAACCCAATTCTTTGGCATAATTTACGTCTGCTAAAGATATCCTGGATATTCCCTCGATAAAAACATCCTCTATATTAACCAACCTGCCAAAAGACAAATAAGTAAGGAGTATCAACTTATGCGCAGAGTCCATCCCCTCAATATCCAAGGTGGGATCTTTCTCGGCAAATCCCTTATTCTTTGCCTCTTTTAAAGCCTCGCTGAAAGTACGCTTCTCCTTTGACATAGAAGAGAGTATATAGTTAGAGGTCCCGTTTAATATCCCCAGGATACTATTGAATTTGTTAGCCACCAACCCTTCGCGTAAAGACTTAATAATCGGGATACCCGCTCCTACCGAAGCTTCAAAATATATATTCTTACCTCTTCCGTTAGCCTCTAAGAAAAGCTCTTGTCCGTGCGTAGCCAAAAGGGCTTTATTGGCAGTAACGATATTCTTACCCCTCTTAAGCGCTTGCGCTATAAACTCCCGAGCCGGATTTATGCCCCCTATCAGCTCAACCATAATATCTATCTGTGGGTCTTCGATAATATCTTTTGGATTGCGCGTCAATAAACTTTTATCGACGCTTACGCTGCGCTTAGAGGTAATATCCTGATCGCAAATCTTGCGGATATTTATATCCAAGCCTGTCTTTTCGCTCAAAAGGGCCTTCTTGTCTCTAAGTATCTTTACCACCCCGGAACCGATATTACCAAATCCAATTAGCCCGATATTAATTTTTTTCATAAATTATTCCTTTTTTTCTTTCTTAAGATAATAATCCACCGTCTCGCCTATAACCTTTTTATGTTTTTCGTCGACAGCGAGAAACTCCATGCGCGTATCATAAATCATCCCTTTCATTATCTCCTTTGAATCCACTACCCTACCGATAAGCATAATCGGATTAGGGTCAAAAGGGAGCCTGATCTCTATGGCAAGGTTTGTACCGGCATCAAATGCCCTATTGGTAGTAAGAAGCATTCCGCCTAAACTCAAATTCTTAGTCTGGGTTATATCCACATTGTTAATTTCATCAAGAATACGGTAAGAAACAATAAACCTCCCGTAAGCCCTGGGGTGCTTTCTTCTCTCTATGCCAGAATATCCCATCTCTACCTCCGTAGTTTTAAAAAGTCGGGGCGGACAGACTTGAACTGTCGACCTCTTGAACCCCATTCAAGCGCTCTAGCCAAACTGAGCCACGCCCCGATAAATCTTAAATCACTCTTCCTTCTTTGACCTGCCCATCAAATCTTTAAACGCCATAAGTACTGACTTACCTTTATAAATAACATTATACACTTCTTTTGTAATCGGCATATCAACTTTATACTTAAGGCTTAGCCGATATGCTGACTTTGCAGTAGGTATCCCTTCGGCTACCCCCGACTGTCTGGAAGAAGGCCTATTCATATCTTGTATTATAACTTCTAATTTCTTTCCTTTCCCCAGTTCCTCCCCGACAAACCTATTGCGGCTGTAAAGGCTGACACAGGTAGTTACCAAATCGCCTAATCCGCTTATACCGCTGAAGGTTCTCAAGTTAGCGCCCATTGCCTTACCCAGCCTGGAGATCTCAGCTAAGCCTCTGGCAAGAATAGCTGCCTTGGTATTGGTACCAAAGCCTAATCCATCGCAGGCTCCGCAGGCTATAGCAATAATATTTTTAAGGCTCCCTCCTAACTCTACCCCCAAGACATCACTATTAGTATAAACCCTAAACTTCTCTGTCATAAAAATATCCTGAACAGCTTTTCTTGCCTTTAAGTCGCAGGAAGCTACTACCGCTACGGTAGGAACACCCCTGGCAACTTCACAGGCAATAGTCGGCCCGGACAAAACAGCAAGCTTGATATTTCCCAATTCTTCCCGGATAACCTCAGAGATTCTTTTAGAGGTTTTAATCTCAATGCCTTTAATAACGCTTAAGAATATTGTATTTTTATTATAATTTATCTTCTTGAGCTTCTTTAGTACCTCGCGTATATATTGAGAAGGTATCGCCAACACCAAAAGCTTCTTATCTACGGCAGCCTCTATTAAATTATCGGTAATCTTTATCTGTGCGGGGATTTTAATACCCGGGAGAAATTTTCTATTTTCCCTCAAACTGTTCATTTGAATTACGTTTTGGGGAAAAGCGCCCCACAAGGTAACGGGATAACCTTTTTTAGAAAGCAATACAGCTAAGGTCGTACCCCATCCCCCATCTCCTAAGACAGCAATTCTAGTCTCTTTATTTAAATTCATTATTCCAACTCTTT
>JAKQSG010000078.1 GCA_029563245.1 Candidatus Omnitrophota bacterium | reverse complement strand
GTATCCGTACGCGGACAAGTCGTGTCTTTGGTTCGATAGACATAGAATAGCCTCCTTGTTAGAGGCTTATTCTATCAAATTTTCAAGGAACCTTTTCGTTCTCTAAAGACCTAATAGTTGCACATAAATCGGGAAAGTACTAAAATTTTATCTTGACACCGGACTTCATTATGTTATAATTAAAACAATGAATTAACCTTTAAACCTCGCCCAGAGAGGCGGGTAAGGTGGAGATTATAATGCAGCTTATCACCATAAATAATAGTAACCCTTGGCCAAAAAGCCAAGGGTCTTTTTTTTACCAGGAGAAGCTATGAAGGAGAAGGCGAGGATAATGGATAAAGAGGGGATCTCGCGAGCCATTACTCGCATTGCCCACGAGATATTAGAAAAAAATAAGGGAACCTCAGGAGTTTCTCTAATAGGGATACGCAATCGCGGGGTTTATCTGGCTAGGCGCCTTGCGGAAGCTGTTAAGGCTATTGAGGGCGCAGAGGTATTAACCGGAGCCTTGGACATAACCTTATACCGTGATGATTTAGCCTTGGCCTCAGGACAGCCGCTGGTGCGTAAAACTGAGATAGATTTTGATATAAATGAAAAGATTGTTATTCTTGTTGATGATGTGCTGTATACCGGGAGAACCATCCGGGCGGCCTTGGATGCGCTTATAGATTTCGGCAGGCCTAAGGCAATTCAGCTTGCGGTTTTAGTTGACCGGGGGCATCGCGAGTTGCCTATCCGAGCAGATTATTCAGGGAAAAATATACCTACTGCCAAACACGAGGCAATCGAAGTGCGCCTATTAGAGGCCGACGGGGTAGACGAAGTCGCCATATTAGAGAAATGATTTGGAATAAGAAAGATCTTTTAGGCCTGGAAGAGTTAACGAAGGAAGAATTGGAGTTAATTCTTTCTACGGCATCTTCTTTTAAAGAGGTCTCCAGCCGCGAGATAAAAAAAGTCCCTGCGCTGCGCGGAAGAACGGTGGTAAACTTATTTTATGAACCTTCTACCCGTACGAGGGTCTCTTTTGAGGTAGCTGCAAAAAGGCTCTCTGCTGATGTCATTAATATTGCCGCCGAAACTTCCAGCGTTAAAAAAGGGGAAACGTTAATCGATACGGGTAAAAATATTGAGGCCCTTAAGGCAGATATAATTGTAATGCGGCATAATTCTTCGGGCGCTGCGGCAATGCTTGCCAGGCACTTAAATATAAGCGTGGTTAATGCCGGGGACGGGTGGCACGAGCATCCTACCCAGGCACTGTTAGATATTTTTACCCTGAAAGAAAAACGGGGAGATATCGAAGGATTAAATGTATCTATCGTAGGCGATATTGCACATTCGCGAGTCGCACGTTCCAATATATGGGGGTTAATCAAGCTGGGGGCTAGGGTGACCGTATGTGCACCAAAACTGCTTATACCCGCGGAAATTGAAGCAATGGGGGTATCGGTTACGGATAATATAGATGAGGCTTTAAGCAGGGCAGATGCGGTGGATGTTTTACGGATGCAATTTGAGCGCGACGTAGAGCTGGCTTTTCCAAAGCAACTCGAATATTTTAAGGCATTTGGAATCACCCCTGAGAGGCTTAGTAAAGCAAAAAAAGGTATTCTGGTAATGCACCCAGGGCCGATTAACCGGGGGATAGAGATATCAAGCGAAGTAGCGGATGGGTTAAATTCTGTTATCTTGGAGCAGGTAACAAATGGGATAGCTGTGCGTATGGCGGTATTGTTTTTGGTAGACCAGGCAAGAGATGGAAAAAGAGAAAATACTGATTAAGGGCGGAAGGGTTATTGACCCGGGCAATAAAATTGACGACATCCTGGATATTCTTATCGCAGATTCCAAGATATCAAAGGTATCTAAGTCAATTAAGCCCGAAGGCGCCAGGGTTTTGGATGCTACCGGGAAGATTATTATCCCTGGGTTAGTGGATATGCATGTGCATTTAAGGGAACCCGGCAGGGAGGATAAGGAGACGATTTATACGGCCACGAGGGCGGCCCTGCATGGCGGGGTTACGACCGTGTTAGCTATGCCTAATACCGATCCTGCTATTGATTCTTTAGGCAGCGTAGAAATTTTAAAAACAGCAATCAGTAAGAGCGCCCAGGCGAAGGTGTTTATCTGTGCTGCCATCACTACCGGTCGCAAGGGTAGAGAGCTGGTGGATATGGCTATGCTTAAAAGGGAAGGGGTGGTAGCTTTTTCCGATGATGGATCTTCCGTAGATTCAAATGAAATAATGCTGGCTGCGTTAAGATCGGCGAAAAAGGCCGGATTGCCTATTATATGCCATAGTGAGGATAAGGCGCTCTCTAATTCTGGAGTGGTTAATCTAGGGTTTACTTCAACGAGGTTGGGATTAAAAGGGATCTCTAATGAGTCAGAGTATAAAAGGGTAGCCAGGGATCTTGATTTGGCCGCACAATCAGAGGCAGCTGTCCATATCGCGCATGTCAGCTGTAAAGAGTCTGTAGGGGTTATTGCGCGCGCTAAGAAAACAGGCCTTAGGGTCACCTGTGAAACCGCGCCGCATTACTTTACCTTCAGTGAAGCTGCGGTTTTGGGATACGATACCAATTTTAAGATGAATCCGCCTCTGCGCTCTCAAGAAGACGTAGAGGCGATAAAAGAAGGTTTGGCAAGCGGGATTATCGATGTTATTGCTTCGGATCATGCACCGCATACAGAAAACGAGAAAGAGATTGAGTTTGAGCGCGCTGAGTTTGGGGTGGTTGGTCTAGATACAGAGCTGGCAGCGGCGGTAACCGCCTTGGTGGATACAGGGCTTCTAGATTGGTCGGGGTTAGCGGAGAAAATGTCATTGAATCCTGCGCGTATTCTAGGTATTGATAAAGGTTCTTTAGGTGCGGGTAAGGATGCGGATATAGCTATAATTGAGCCAGGGCAAAAATGGCAAGTTTCAAAGGACCTGCTTTTATCAAAGTCTAAGAATTCCAGTTTTATCGGGAAGAATCTTAATGGGGTTGTTGCTTATACGATTTATAGGGGGGTAGTTCATCAATGGAGTTCATAGCAGACTTTCATATCCACTCTAAATATTCACGCGCCACCAGCCGTGATATGAATGTTAAGAACTTAGCCTATTGGGCTAAGCTTAAGGGGATTACCTTGATGGGGACAGGAGATTTCACCCATCATTTATGGCTGGAAGAATTAAAGCATAATTTAGATGATTGTGCTAATGGGCTGTATAAATATAATGGTGTTTATTTTATCCTGACGGCTGAAGTAAGCAGCATTTACTCAAAGCGGGGAAAAACTTATAGAATACATAATATTATATTCTCCCCTTCCTTCAAGACAGTAGATAAGATTAATGAAAAACTCAGCCGTATAGGCAATCTGGCTTCGGATGGGCGCCCTATCTTAGGTTTGGATGCCGCTGAGCTGGCAAGAATCGTCTTTGATATTGATGAAAACTGCATGATTGTCCCGGGACATATATGGACACCATGGTTCTCTCTTTTTGGGTCAATGTCAGGATTTGATAAAATAGAAGATTGCTTTGAGGAGCAAACAAAAAACATCTTTGCTTTAGAGACAGGGCTCTCCAGTGATCCCAGGATGAACTGGCGGTTATCGGCATTAGATAAATTTACCCTGATTTCGAATAGTGATTCGCATTCTCCGCAGAAGATCGGACGTGAGGCAAATGTATTTAACTGCGAGCTGGATTATCAGACTATACGCGATGTTTTAAGGACAAAAGATAGGAGTAGGTTTCTTTATACGGTTGAATTTTTTCCCGAAGAAGGTAAGTACCATTTTGATGGGCATAGGATGTGTGGTATAAGATGGTCTCCCAAGGAGACCAAGGATCATAACGGCAGATGTCCTAAGTGCGGCAGGCAGGTTACGGTAGGGGTTGTAAACCGTGTTGAAAATTTAGCAGATAGGCCGCAAGGGTTTGAGCCTGAGGGCGCCATTCCCTTTAAAAGGCTTATCCCTTTAGATGAAATTATTGCCGATGCAAAGGGGGTAGCTAAAACAAGTATCTCAGTAGCCAGAGAGTATCAAGCTGCTTTGGCCAAGCTGGGTACGGAGTTCGATGTGTTAATGCGACTTAAAAAAGACGATTTATTAAAAGGTTTATCACCAAAGGCTGCAGAAGGAGTTTTAAGGGTGCGAGAAGGCAAGGTGGATATCAAGGCTGGGTTTGACGGAGAATATGGAATTATTTCTATTTTTGATGCAAACCAAACTCCGGATAAAAACGAAGAACAACTAAAGATGTTTTAATGACCGGCTATGCTTCAGTTTAAATTCCACAATATTCAATACAAGCAGAACAAATTAGAAGATTGCCTTACTATGCAGGGAGAGGTTACTAACGAGTCTTCGAAGGATTATAATTGTGTTGCCTTCAGGGTTCTTCTGTATGTTAAAACGGTATCAATATCAAGTTTTGTTTTTACAATAAAGGGATTTCTAAAATCACAAACTAAGGACCTTGAAGTGCGCATACCTGAATTATCTTATGCTGTAGCCAAAGAGATAACTGCGCAGGAGATATTTGCAGAGTCGGCATATTAAGCGCCTGTGGCCCAAAGGATAGGGCGCTAGCCTCCGGAGCTAGATGTGCAGGTTCGATTCCCGCCAGGCGCACAAATGATATGAGAAAGAAAATAGTAGCGGTAATTGGCGGTCATGAGTGTGATACTAAAGTGGAGGGGATAGCCTATAAATTAGGTAAAAAACTCTCTAAAGTGGTTGATTTAATCGTTTGTGGTGGCTTAGGTGGAGTGATGGAGGCAGTTTGTAAGGGTTTTAAGATAGGCGGAGGCTTAACTATAGGTATTCTGCCGGGTTATGATAAGGATGAAGCTAATGCCTATATCGATATTATCCTTCCTACAGGGTTGGGACTGGCAAGAAACGTACTTGTAGTTAAAAGTGCTGATCTTGTAATTGCTTTGCCGGGTAAAGCAGGCACTCTTTCAGAGGTTGCCTATTGTCTGCAGTTTGGTATCCCGGTTATATCCCTTAATTCCTGGGATATCTCCGGGGTTATAAAGGAAGAAAGAGTGGATGGGGCAGTTATTTTAGCAAAAAAAATATTATCTTTAGGTAAGGCCGGAGGCTCAAAATGAAAGCAGTTCTTATGTTGGAAGACGGGAAAAGCTTTATAGGAGAATCAGAGACCTTGCAAAAGGAGAGAGTTGGCGAGGTTATTATGAATACCGCAGTGGTAGGTTATCAGGAGATGATAACTGACCCTGCGAATATTGATAAGATATTAATTTTAACATATCCTTTGATCGGCAACTATGGATGTGCGGCTAAATTTAACGAATCGGATACGGTTTGGCCGGCGGGTTTGGTTATAAAAGAAAGTTCACGCATATTTTCTAACTGGCAAGCTAAGGAGAGTTTGGGTGCGTTTGCAAAGCGTAACGGCCTGTTTTTTATGCATTCGGTTGATACCCGTACGCTAGCAGTGCATTTAAGACAGAAGGGTTCTATGTTGGGGGTGATCTCCACAGAGAGCTTTGACCGCAAGGAGCTATTATCAAAGATCGCCGCCTTTGGCAAGGAGCAATCTTTATCCTCGATTGAAAGGGTGTCAACGCAAAAGGTTGTGCATTCAGGCAGATCTACGGGCAAGAAGGTGGCAATCCTGGATTTAGGTGTAACCAGAAGCATTGTGTGTCAGATGGAATCCTTGGGCTGTGCTTTAAAGCTTTTGCCTTATGGCACAAGCGGTGATGAGATCCTTCGATTCAAGGCCACGGGTTTAATTCTCTCAAGTGGCCCGGAGGATATCCCGGGGTTAGAAAAGGTAGCAGGGAATATAAAGCCTTTGATTGGCAAGTTGCCTATTTTAGGAATAGCCTCAGGCAACCTTGCTTTAGCTATGGCTTTAGGCGTAAAGATTAATAAGTTGAAGATCGGCCATCGGGGGGTTAACTATCCGATACAGAGCCCTTCTTCCTTTAAGGGTGAAATTACTACGCAAAACCATGCCTATGTCTTAGACCATGATTCTTTGTTGAAGGTTAAAGGTTTAAAGATAAGCAGCTATAATTTAAATGACCGGACGGTAGAGGGGATTGAAAGCAAAACGCTTAAGATTATCGGCGTGCAGTATATGCCTGTCTCTTTAGGGTACAATGAATCTAACGGAGCATTTATTCAATTCATGAAAATGTTAGGGAGGAGTTAAGATATGCCGCGCAGAAAGGATATAAATAAAGTCTTGATGATCGGTTCCGGGCCGATTGTTATAGGGCAGGCTTGTGAATTTGATTATTCTGGTTCCCAGGCCTGTAAGGCGCTTAGGGAGGAAGGGTATTTTACCATACTGATTAATTCTAATCCGGCTACCATAATGACTGATCCCGGGATGGCAGACGTAACTTATATAGAGCCCCTGACTGTTGAAATGGTTACGAAGGTAATCGCTAAAGAGCGCCCGGATGCTATATTGCCGACTTTAGGTGGCCAGACGGGATTAAACCTTGCCTTTTTTCTGATGAAGCAGGGAGTTTTGAAAAAATATGGGGTCGAATCTATTGGGGCCTCGATAAGTGCTATATCCTGCGCAGAGGATAGGGATTTGTTTAAAAAGGCAATGCAGGAGATAGGTGTTAATACCCCTAAAAGCGGCATTGCTACTTCTTTGGATGCAGGCATGAAGATAGGTCTTTCAATAGGATTTCCTCTGATATTAAGGCCGGCCTATACCTTAGGAGGCAGTGGCGGGTCGATTGCTTATAATCGGGAAGAGTTAGAGAAATTCTTGACCAAAGGATTAGAGACAAGCCCGGTACATCAGGTTTTAGTTGAACAGTCTGTATTAGGTTGGAAGGAGATTGAATTTGAGGTAATGCGCGATTGTTGCGATAATGTTATTATGGTTACCTCTATGGAAAATGTTGATCCCATGGGCGTGCACACCGGGGATAGTATTGTAGTAGCCCCTGCCCAGACATTGACTGCGCAAGAGTATAATAATTTTGTAAATTTATCTAAACGGATTATCCGGCGCATCGGAATAACCGGAGGCGGGGCGAATATCCAGTTTGGCCAGAATCCGCATAATGGGGACATCGTTATTATTGAAGTTAATCCCAGGCTTTCACGCTCCTCTGCCTTAGCCTCAAAGGCAACCGGGTTTCCTATCGCCCGCGTCGCCACAAAGCTAGCTGTTGGCTACACCCTGCCTGAGGTGATGAATCAGATAACAGGCAAGACTACATCCTTTTTTGAGCCCACAGTAGATTACTGTGTATTTAAAATCTGCCGTTTTACCTTTGAGAAATTTCCTCATGCACAGAGAGTCCTAAATACATCAATGAAAGCGGTGGGAGAGGTAATGTCCATAGGAAGAAATTTCAAAGAGGCATTCCAGAAGGGTATTCGTTCTATGGAGATATCGCGTTTTGGTTTTGGTTGTGACGGAAAGGATAGATTAAGCGATGAGGAACTTAAAAGGGCAGATAAAGAGCTTTTGCAGTTGATACGCGATAAAATCCGCATACCTAATGATGAAAGGATTTTTTATATCCGCTACGCCCTTAAGGCGGGTATATCACTAGATGAGATCTGTAGTCTATCCAATATTGACCGCTGGTTTATTGATAATATGAGAGAATTGGTAGAGATAGAAGAAGAGGTAATAAAATATAGGAATAATAAGATTGATGAGGAGATTAAAATACCCCTTGAGCTACTTAAGGTTGCTAAATTAAACGGTTTCTCCGATAGTCAGCTGGCATTCATTTTAAATTCAAAGGAGGCCAAGGTTAGGGATGCACGGAAAAGGCAGAACGTGAAAGCAGTATATAAATTAGTAGATACCTGCGCAGGTGAAGTAGCGGCTAAACAGCCATATTATTACTCTACCTATGAAACAGTAGATGAGTCAAGGCAGAGCAAGAAAAAGAAGGTGGTAATTCTAGGGGGAGGGCCAAACAGGATCGGGCAAGGGATCGAGTTTGATTATTGCTGTTGCCATGCAGCCTATGCCCTGAAAGAAGAAGGGGTAGACAGTATTATGGTTAATTGTAACCCTGAGACCGTATCCACTGATTATGATACATCGGACAGGCTATATTTTGAGCCGCTTACCTTTGAAGATATTATGAATATTATCGAGCTTGAAAAACCGATGGGTGTGATTGTGCAATTCGGAGGCCAGACTCCGTTGAACTTAGCTGTTTTATTGCGTAAGGCGGGGGTAAATATTTTAGGTACATCTGCCGAGAGTATCGATATCGCAGAGGACAGAAAACGTTTCAAGCATATGCTGCATAAGCTAGGGTTATTGCAGCCGGAAAACGGCACCGCCTTTAATTTTGATGAAGCTAAAGATGTTGCTAAAAAGATAGGTTATCCGGTTTTAGTCAGGCCCTCCTATGTTTTAGGCGGCAGGGCTATGGAGATAGCCTATGATGATGAGGCGCTGGAAAAGTTCATTAAAGAAGCAGCCGAGGTTTCAGGAGAACATCCGGTTTTAATTGATAAGTTTTTAGAAGATGCAATAGAGGTGGATGTTGATTTGATCGGGGATGGGCAAACCTTTGTCATCGGAGGGATTTTAGAGCATATTGAATATGCCGGCGTGCATTCAGGGGATGCGGCCATGTCCCTTCCTACCTATACCCTCTCGCAGGGTATATTGCAAAAGATACGCCAGGCGACATATGAGATGGCTAAGGAATTAAGCCTGGTAGGATTAATGAATATACAGTATGCAGTTAAGGATGATAAAGTTTATATCTTGGAAGTTAACCCTAGGGCCTCTAGGACGGTACCGTTTGTATCTAAGGTTATCGGAGTACCGCTGGCAGAGCTTGCTACTAAAGTTTTATTAGGGGGAAAGCTTAAAGACCTGGGCTTTATAAAAGAGATAATACCAGAGTATGTAGCGATAAAAGAATCGGTATTCCCTTTTAACCGTTTTCCGGGGGTGGATGTCATATTGGGACCAGAGATGAAGTCTACGGGAGAGGTCATGGGTATAGATAAGGATTTCGGACGGGCTTATATTAAGAGCCAGCTTGCGGCCGGGCAAAAGCTTCCTCGCAAGGGCAATGTCTTTGTCTCTGTGCGAGATAGGGATAAGAGGCAGGTAATCTTTATCGCAAAAAAACTGGCGGATTTAGGATTTAATATATATGCCAGTACCGGTACCGCAGATGTCCTTGATAAAAGCGGGATTAAAGTAAAGGTTCTGCCCAAGATTGCCGAAGGCAGACCCAATATACTCGATTTGATGAAAGACGGCAAGATCCAGCTGGTTATGAATACGCCTTCGGGAAGGATCCCCCGTCAGGATGAGGTTAAAATCCGCTCCCATGTAATTTTGTATAATATACCCTATACTACCAGCATATCCGCTGCCCAGGCCACCGTAAACGGCATCGAGGCATTGTTGAAAAAGGATTTAGGGGTCAAGTCTTTGCAGTCTTATCATAAAAGAAGAAAGCGATAAATATGCCGGAGTTACCCGAGGTAGAGACAATTAAGAGGGATTTAGACCAGGTAGTTGTTGGTAAGAAGATTATCCGGGTATCTGTTTATAACCCTAAGGTTATACGCCAGCCTTCCTCCTTGAAATTTAAGCAGGGATTGACGGGTGTAAGAATTAACCGTGTATTGAGAAGGGGTAAAGTTTTGATAATGGAGTTATCAAACGCCAAGTCTCTTGCCATACACTTAAAGATGACCGGTCAATTAATTTATCCTGGTCTAAAGCAAAAAGCGACTCGGGTTATTTTTCATCTCTCCAGCGGCAAGGATCTGGTTTTCAACGACCAAAGAATTTTTGGGGACTTGAGGCTTTTAGATGACTGGAGGAACCTAAGGTTTATCCAGGGGCTTGGCCCTGAACCAAAGGATTTGACCTTAATCCAGTTTCAGGATATGCTCTCACGTAAGAAAACCAAGATCAAACCCTTGTTGATGGATCAGAAATTCATCAGCGGAATAGGAAATCTTTATGCCGCAGAGATACTTTTTTCTGCTAAAATAAATCCTCAACGTAGGGCCTGTGAACTCTTAGCCAGGGAAAAAGAGGCTTTGTTTAATTCCATGCAGTATATTTTAACAGAGGCGGTTGATTGCGGCGGTTCTTCGGTCGATGATTATGTCAGGTTATCCGGAGGCAAAGGGGATTATAAGAAGTACCACAGGGTTTACGCAAGGGAAGGTAAGCCATGCCTTGTCTGTAAATCTTTAATAAAAAGGAGCGCATTAGGAGGAAGGGGGACTTATTTTTGCCCTAAGTGCCAGAAGAAATTATGAAGAAGAGGCTTAAGATAAATGGTATAGTGATGTTTTTGGTGGCGGTTATATTGGCAATCTTTCCGGCGATTTTCTTCCGGAGAAATGCTCTCGGATGGGATAATGGTATAGCTGAAATTTTCGGCATCGGTTTTATTTTACTGGGGCAGCTCGTCAGGGTCTCTGCCCGCGGGTTTAAGTCTGAGAATTCAGAAAACGGCTTTGACCTGGTAAGGTCGGGGCCATATTCGTTAGTGCGCAACCCCATGTATTTAGGGATAATTTTAATCGGCTTCGGGGTAGTATTGATGCTTTTTAAATGGTGGGTAGTTATTATCTTCCTATGTTTTTTCTACATACGCTATATTTTACTTGTATATACGGAAGAGAAAAAGCTAAAATTATTATTCCCCCAAAAGTATGCGGATTATTGTAAAGATGTTCCCAATCGTATTTTCCCTTCACTAGATGCGCTTTTAAATAGGGATATACTACAATATATCCCTTTGAAGCTGAAATGGGTAAAAAAAGAAGTCGGTTCAATAATTACTCTCTTGGCCTTAATTCTTTTGATTGAATCATGGGAGGATTTACGCTACGGAGGAATAGGGTTATTCTTAAAAGAATTATTTGGGTTGATTATAGTGTTTTCTTTATTTGTTTTTTTATGTGTGTATCTAATCCGTTTTATTAATTCTGACAATGTTACAGATAAAAGTAAAGATAATATCCAATAAACGGCTTAAGGGGAACTACTGGCATTGTGTTCTTAGCGCCCCCTCTCTGGCTAGGGCCTCTAGGCCAGGGCAGTTTTTAAACGTAAGGGTATCCGATGGCCTTAAGCCTTTTTTGCGGCGACCCTTTAGTATACACAATGTTTGTGGAGGAAGATTAGAAATCCTCTATGAGGTTGTGGGAGGGGGGACAAGGAACTTTTCATGTAGAAAAAGCGGAGACCATTTGGATCTTATCGGTCCACTAGGCAAAGGTTTTGATTACAGGTACGCGCAGAATAAAAGGGTTATTTTAATTGGTGGGGGGATAGGTGTGGCGCCGTTGCTTTTTTTGTCCAGAGCAATTAAGTCTATGGACAAACTCATTTTAATCGGAGCAAGGACAAAGGGCCAGATTCTATGCGAAAAAGAGTTTAAGAATTTCATAAGCGATGTTAAGATATCTACGGATGATGGCTCCCGGGGCTTTAGCGGCAGGGTGACTGATTTATTAAAGAATCTTATATCAATCGAGCCAAGGAGCAAAAAGGAAATACAACTATATGCCTGCGGGCCAAAGCCTATGCTTAAAGAGGTTTGTAACATTGCTAAGGCTCATAATCTGCAAGCCCAAGTCTCCTTGGAGGAGCATATGGGCTGTGGTATAGGCGCTTGTTTGGGGTGTGTGGTTAAAACAAAGAATGGTTTAAGGAGGGTATGTAAGGAAGGCCCGGTTTTTGATGCGCAGGAGTTAATCTGGTAAGAGATGAAAGTAAATCTTTCGGTTAAAATAGGTAAGCTTAAGTTAAACAACCCCGTGATGGTGGCTTCGGGTACTTTCGGGTATGCCGAAGAATTCAAGGATTTTATCAATTTAAAAAAACTCGGAGCTATTGTTACCAAGACTATAACTTTGAGCCCGCGCCGCGGTAATCCTCCTGCGCGTACCTGCGAGACTCCTTCGGGGATGCTTAATTCTATAGGTTTGGAAAACCCGGGCCTAGAGGCCTTTTTAAAAGATAAGCTTCCTTTCCTGGAGAAACTGGGTATACCTATTATTATGAGCATTGCCTCTGAAGAGGACCCCAGGGAATTTATTGAATTGGTTAAAAGATTAAATAGATACAAGGCAGTCTCTGGCTTGGAGCTTAATATCTCCTGTCCTAATGTTATGGGCCAGGAATCCTTAATTTCCCAGGACTGCCAGGCAACTTATAGCATCGTAAAATCTATACGTCGGATAACGGCTAAAACATTAATTACTAAGCTATCTCCTAATGTTACCCGTATTAGTGATATTGCTAAAGCTGCCCAGGAGGCGGGTAGTGATTGTGTGGCTCTTATTAATACTCTATCCGGTATGAGCATCAATGCAGAAAAGCAAAGCCCCAGGCTTGCGGCGGTGGTAGGGGGGGTAAGCGGCCCGGCAATAAGGCCGGTAGCCCTGAAGATGGTCTGGGAGGCATACAATAAGATTAACATTCCAATTATCGGAATGGGTGGTATAATAGATACTTCCAGTGCTTTAGAATTCTTTATCGCCGGGGCATCTGCTATAAGCATAGGGACCGCAAATTTTATAAATCCCCGGGTGAGCGTTGAGATCATTTCTGGTTTAGGCGGTTATCTGAAACGGAAGAAAATTAAAGATATACGAAGCCTCACCGGAAGTTTAATTTATGAAAGCTGAGATAATTTTAGCGTTAGATGTGGATAGCCTGGAGAAGGCAAGATATTTTGTTAATAAGCTTTCTCCTGTAATAAAAATATTCAAGGTCGGGGCGCAGCTTTTTACTGCCTGCGGCCCTAAAATCATCGAGGTTATCAATAGGAAAGGCTGTGAAGTATTCCTGGACTTGAAATTTTTTGATATACCCAACACCGTGGCTAAAGCGGTGAGGATGGCCATAAGGCATAAAGTTAAGATAATAACTTTGCATATATTAGGCGATGAAGAGATGATCAGGGAGGCTGTTTTTGCTGCTAAGGATGAGGCGGGAAAGCTGCGTATAAAAAAACCCCTCTTAATAGGCGTTACGGTATTAACGAGCAAAGAGGCTAAGTCTAGCGATGTTTTGACTCTGGCCCGTATGGGGATAGAGTCTGGATTGGATGGCGTGGTTTGTTCTGCCCAGGAAGCTAAAATGTTAAGAGATAATATTAAGAGCAAATTTCTCATTATAACGCCGGGTATCCGGCCTGAGGGAGGGGTAAAAAACGATCAGAGGAGGACTGCTACCGTCAGCGAGGCAATAGCCGCGGGAAGCGATTTTTTGGTGGTGGGCAGGCCGATATTAGAAGCCCAAGACCCTAAGGCAACTGCTAAAGCTATGTCAGGAGAGATATATGCCAGAAGAAATTAAGGGATTGTTAGAGAAGATTCAAAGAGAAGGGATTCAAAGGGCTACGGAAGAATCTCTTAAAGTTATCAACGAGGCAAAGGGTAAGTCTGCGGAGATTCTTGCAAAGGCAAGGCAGGAGGCAGACCTTATTATAGAAAAGGCTAAGGAAGAGGCTGTAAAGACGAAGGATTCAACTGATTCCGCATTAAGGCAGGCAGGGAGAGATTTTTTAATTTCCCTGCGCTCAGAAATCAGTTCTTTGCTTAAGGGTGTTGTTCGGGGAGAAACCTCCCGGGCCTTAACTCCTCGGGAGATGGCCGGGATGATAAACCTTTTAATTAAGGAATACGCAAAAGGGGATAGCCCGGATAAAATTGAAGTTTTATGTAGTAAAGAAGATTTAGAAAAGATGAAAGGTTTTTTTCTCGACAGGTTGTCTGAATGTATCAAGGGTGGTATCGTAATGAAGCCTTGCGATGACATAACCTCAGGTTTTATCATAAGCTTTGATTCCGGAAAATCGCACTTTGATTTTTCAGATCAGTCACTGGCAGATTATATAAGCTCTTATCTTAATAAAGAATTGGCGAAAGTTTTTAATCTAAAATAGATGCCCTCATATTATACATATTTAATGTCTAGTCTCCCGTATCTAATTTTTAATTCAAAACCGCCTTTTTCTTTAGAGGATTTTTTTAATACCTGCTTATATTCTCTCTCTCAAGCTGATCTAAAAAAGGTTAAAGAGGCAGCAGTCGCTTTTGATTACCAGATTTCTTTAAAAGATACGCCGCTATTAAAAAAATGGCATCGTTTTAATCTTGCTTTGCGTAATGAGCTAGTGCGTGAAAGGTCCGCAAGGATGAAGGTTGATCCTTTAAAATACCTGCGTCATGATGCGTACTTTTCAACGGCAATAAGGCGCATCGCAATGGCGGCATATCGTACACAAAATATTCTTGAGGCTGAAAAATTACTGGATTTAGAGAGGTGGCGTTTTTTGGATGAGGTTAGCGCAATGCATAATTTTGACATCGATAGCTTAATTGTCTATGCCTTAAAGCTTAAGATTTTAATCCGCTGGGATAAGGTCTACAATACTAATAGCGAGGCGGTTTTACAGGGGGCACTTGGCAGGAACTAATATGAATAATATAAGAACCGGATATATTTCTAAGATTAATGGCAATATGGTCAGCGTAAATGTTGAGGGTGAGGTTATCCAGAATGAGACCGCCTATATTTTGCATGATAATGAACGCCTGAAATCCGAGGTTATCAGGGTGCGTGGTAAATTAGCCCAGATGCAGGTTTATGAGAGTACATCCGGACTACAGGTTGGGGACAAGGTTGAATTTACGGATGAGCTTATCTCTGTAGAGTTAGGCCCAGGACTTTTAGGGCAGATATTCGATGGTCTCCAGAATCCGCTTCCTGCCTTATCGCGTGAATGCGGGTTTTTCCTTAAGAGAGGGGTTTATTTAGAGCCTCTATCTGATAAAGTCAAATGGGATTTTACACCTATGGTCTCGATTGGGGATCGGGTAATCTCCGGGTTCAGATTAGGCTCTGTGCCGGAAAAGATATTTAAACACTATTGCATGGTGCCTTTTAATCTAAAGGGAGCTTGGGAAGTGGTTTATATTGCCCCTGCAGGAGAATACACCGTAAAAGAAAAAATAGCACAATTAAGAAATGAAGAAGGTAAGTTGTGTGATGTGTATCTGCGCCAGATCTGGCCGATAAAAATCCCTATTAAAGCCTTTGCTGAAAAGTTAAAACCGGCGCAAGCCTTGGTGACAAAAATTAGGTTGATAGATTCATTGTTCCCTGTGGCAAGGGGAGGCACATACTGCATCCCCGGTCCATTTGGCGCGGGAAAGACCGTATTGCAACAATTAACCAGCCGGCATGCGCAGATTGATATTGTAATTATTGCTGCCTGTGGTGAGCGCGCCGGAGAGGTAGTGGAAACATTAAAGACGTTCCCCAATATCATTGATCCAAGGACCAATAAGCCCTTAAGCGATAGAACGGTAATTATTTGTAATACCAGCTCTATGCCTGTTGCTGCCAGGGAGTCGAGCGTATATACGGCAGTTACGATTGCCGAATATTATAGGCAGATGGGGCTGAGTGTATTATTGCTGGCAGACTCAACTTCCCGCTGGGCACAGGCAATGCGGGAAATGTCTGGAAGGCTCGAGGAAATTCCAGGGGAAGAGGCTTTTCCTGCTTATCTTGAGTCGCGCATAGCTTCTTTTTATGAGCGCGCCGGGCTTGTCCGTCTTCATAGCAAAGATTTAGGGTCAGTTACTATCGGAGGTACGGTTAGCCCTGCCGGAGGGAATTTTGAGGAGCCAGTAACTCAGGCTACTCTCAAGGTAGTCGGCGCCTTTCATGGTTTATCCCGGGAACGCTCAGACGCAAGAAAATACCCTGCAATAGACCCTTTGATAAGCTGGAGCAAGTACCCAAGTTTTATCAAGGAAGCCCATCGGCAGCTCGGTCACAAGGTATTGATAAAGAGCAATAATATTATGCAGATGATGAAGGTAATCGGAGAAGAAGGGACATCTCTGCAGGACTACATTGATTATCTCAAGGGTGAGTTTTTTGATTCGGTATACCTCCAACAAAATGCCTTTGACCCTGTGGATGAGGCCACTTCTCAAGAGAGACAGGAATACGTTTTTGAATTTATCCGCGGAATTTTGGAGAGTGATTTTAATTTCCAAGAGAAAAACCAGGCATTACAATTTTTTCAGAGGCTGAAACAGCTCTTTAAGGGTTGGAATTCCACGGAATTTAACCTCGAGGAATTTCGTAAGATTGAGGAGGAGATGAATATACTCATAGAAGGAAATAAAAAAAACAGGATTGAGGAGAATGCATAAAGTTTATACTAATATTATACAGATAGCCGGTGACGTTATTATTGTGGAGGCTGAGGGAGTAGGGTATGCGGATATTGCGGAAGTTACCACAAGCCGCGGTGTATCTCTGGCTCAGGTTATCAATCTCGATGGTAAGAAGGTTTCTTTGCAGGTTTTTGCCGGGAGCCGGGGCATATCCACTAAGGACAAAGTGCGTTTTCTAAATCATCCCATGCAGGTGGCAAGCGGGGATGAGCTTTTGGGACGGATCTTTAGCGCAAGCGGATTGCCTCTTGATAAAGGGCCTAAGCTTTCGGAAAACCTTATCGATACTGGAGGCCCGTCGGTAAATCCAGTAAAGAGGATTATCCCTGATAAAATGATCCGTACCGGCATACCGATGATAGATGTTTTTAATTCCCTGGTAGAATCTCAGAAGCTGCCTATTTTCTCAATTGCCGGGGAGCCCTACAATGATCTTCTGGCCCGCATAGCTATTCAAGCTGAGATAGATATTATTATTTTAGGGGGGATGGGGTTAAAGTATGATGATTTTTTGTTTTTCCGAGATACCTTAAGCGAAAAAGGGGCTCTTTCGCGTTCGATATTTTTTATTCATACTGCCGCTGACCCTGTAGTGGAATGTCTATTAGTCCCCGATATAAGCCTTGCCATCGCCGAAAATTTCGCCTTAAAGGGTAAGCGCGTTTTGGTTCTGCTTACGGATATGACTAATTTCTGCGATGCGCTTAAAGAAATATCCATAACCATGGAGCAGGTTCCTTCAAACCGTGGATATCCCGGCGATCTTTATAGCCAGTTAGCCTTGCGTTATGAAAAGGCAGTAGATTTTGAAGGGGCCGGTTCAATTACCATATTAGCCGCAACTACTATGCCAGGGGATGATGTTACCCATCCCGTTCCTGACAACACCGGGTATATTACCGAAGGGCAGTTTTATCTTAAGGGAGGAGCCATCGAGCCCTTTGGCTCCCTCTCCAGGCTTAAGCAGCAGGTAAATGGTAAAACCCGCTCAGACCACAGGCTACTGATGGATACGATGATACAGCTCTTTGCTAATTACCGTTTAACGCTTGAAAAACAGGCAATGGGTTTTAAGATGAGCCCGTGGGATAGTAAGCTTCTTAAGTATGGCGGACTTTTTGAGAAAGAGTTAATGTCTTTAAGCGTGAACATCCCATTGGAGAGTGCTTTGGATTTAGGCTGGCGTATTCTCGCGGATTGTTTTACTCCCGAGGAGACAGGGATAAAACGCTCAGTGATTGAGGCATATTGGCCCAATGGCAAAGATTAAACTTACTAAAGGCGAGTTAAAGCGGCAGCGCGACGCCTTAAAGCAGTACGAGCGTTATCTGCCCACCCTTCAATTAAAAAAACAACAACTGCAGCTAGAGATCCTTCATCAGCTTTCACTCCTAGATGAAAAAAACCGCATTTTGGATAAGAAAATGGAGCAGGCTAAATCCTGGGCAGGTCTTTTGGCTGAGGAGGCTGTAGATATCAAGTCTTTGCTTGACGTTCATGAGATTAAGAGTAAAAGCTTGAATATCGCCGGAGTGGATATCCCGATTTTTATCGATGTTTCTTTTGCCCCTGCGGATTATGACTTATTTTCTGCTCCGCTTTGGTTGGATCTGGGGATAGAGAACTTGAGAGGGATATTAGTTTTGCGATTGGAGGTCGATATTATTGCAGAGGGTATTTCGATATTACGCCATGAACTTAAAGTAACTGCACAGAGGGTTAACCTCTTCGAAAAGGTAAAAATTCCGGAGACTGAAGAGAACATTAGGCTGATTAAGATCTACATCGGAGATCAAATGGCTAATGCCGTAGGTCGCAGCAAGATCGCCAAAAGAAAAATTGAGGAATCAGTATTGGAGGAGTCCTTAGCATGATTGTGCCAATGAAAAAAGTTTTTTTGGTAATTCAGGCTAAGGATGCCCAGGGATTACTTGAGAGGGTCCGTAAGTTAGGCATCTTGCACGTTGAGAATGTAAATACTCCTAAGGGGGATAAGCTTTCTGCCTTAAACAAGGACCTAGCTCTTTTAAGCCAGGCGATATCTTTATTGGAGGGGATTAATAAAAAGAAGGTTGTTGGTACGGGCGCTAATCAAGCGGTAGAGTGGGATGTGTTAGCCCGGCATGTGATTGATTTAAACAAGCGTACGCAGCAACTGCAGGAATATTCTATTACCCTTTCCTCTAAAATTGAAACATTAAAAGAGTGGGGAGATTTTGACCCGCAGGAGATTAGCCGTCTCGGATTAAATGGTATATCGGTGGGTTTTTATAAGCTTTCCGATGAACAGATATCTCAGTTGCCTGAGGGGGCTTATCTGGAGAAGGTAAGTAGCAAGGGTAGCATGCATAACTGCGTTATTTTTACGCAGTCTGATATAGGGATCCCTTTTAAAGCGGTAGAGCTGCCAAGGGATTCTTTAAGGAGAATGCAGGAGAGGCTTGTTGAGGATATTAAAACCGCTGCATTGTTGAAGGCTGATTTCTTAAGGCAGGTGGTTTATCTAGACTTTTTAAGAGGGATCCGCAATAAGATTACCCATGAGATTAAGTTTCATGAAGCATTGGCAGGGATGGCCCAGGACGGGGGCCTAATGTATATTAAGGGGTATATACCTTTCGATTCTAAGGATAGGATTGAGGAGGCGGCTAGGTCTTGGGGATGGGCTGTTTTAACCGTTGATCCTGTAGAAGGCGATAGTGTCCCGACACTGGTGCGTAATCCTAAGTGGCTGGATATAATTAATCCTGTTTTCAGGCTCATTGAGGTTATCCCCGGGTATAAAGAACTAGATATAAGCTTGTGGTTTCTGGTCTTCTTCTCGTTATTCTTCGGTATACTAATCGGTGATGCCGGTTATGGGGCCGTGTATTTGATGCTCACCTTTTTGGCAGATAAAAAATGGGGTTTTAGGTTCAGCGATAAGTCGGTATTTATTCTCTTATACCTTTTAAGCGGATGCGCCATTATCTGGGGAATGCTTACCGCCACATTTTTTGGACAGGAATGGCTTCCTTCCTGGGTTAGCCCGCTGTTGCCTTCTTTGCGCAACGATAAAAATATGCAGTCCTTTTGTTTTTTCTTAGGTGCCTTGCATTTGAGCATCGCGCACGCCTGGAAGGTGATCATAAAATTTCCCGCGCTTTCCTTACTGGCGGATATAGGCTGGGTACTAATATTGTGGACAGCTTTTCTTATTGCTAAGCTGCTTGTTTTAGGGGATACCCTTGC
>JAKQSG010000076.1 GCA_029563245.1 Candidatus Omnitrophota bacterium | reverse complement strand
GTATCCGTACGCGGACAAGTCGTGTCTTTGGTTCGATAGACATAGAATAGCCTCCTTGTTAGAGGCTTATTCTATCAAATTTTCAAGGAACCTTTTCGTTCTCTAAAGACCTAATAGTTGCACATAAATCGGGAAAGTACTTTATTTTATGCTTGACAAAAAAGGAAGGAGGTGGTATAAAAATACAAGTAACTTAAAGGTGGCTTTAGCGTGAGAATGGCCTAATCCCTTGCGTCAAAAGAAGTTATAATTTATAAAATAACAAGAAGAGGGGTTTAACAGAAAGAGCGCAAAAGCAAATTTTACCTTTAGAAAGGGGGATTTGTAATGAACAGGAAAGGCTTTACACTCGTTGAAATCATGATTGTTGTTGCAATCATAGCACTCTTAGCGGCTATTGCTATACCTAACTTATTGAGCGCTAGAATGACTGCTAATACTGCGGCAGCAAAGGCTAATATCCGTTCGCTTTCAACAGCAGCAGAGACTTATTCTACTGCTAATAACGGTGCATATCCTGATACTGTTGCCAGATTAACCACCTTTATCGGCTCAGCAGGCAGTTATTGTGCTGACGCTGCAGGCGGGGCAACATCGGTACAGGGTTATCAGTATCGCTGTACCATGACCGACGGCGGTTATTCTTTAGTTGCTAACCCGGTTACTGTAGGGACAACCGGTTCTACAACTTATACCGCAACAACCGGCGGAGTTTTAACTCCGTTATAAACAGTTTTTTATGAATAGTTGAAAATAGGGGAGGAGATAAAATTCCTCCCCTATTTCTTAATATGCCTAAGTTAAAAATATCATTATTGGTATTTCTGGGAATCTGCACGCTTTGTTTTATTGCTTATTCTAATTCAGTTCACAATCCTTTTATCTGGGATGATACCGGGCTTATTGTAAGGAATTCTTTTATCCAGGATTGGCGTAATACCCTTAAGGCGTTCTCTTCAGATCTTTATTCCGGGACTGTTCTGGGATCTAACTTCTTCCGCCCCATCCAAACAGTATCTTTCATTGCAGATTATTATTTCTGGCAGTTGGATCCTACGGGCTATCATATCACAAACATTATCCTGCAGATTCTGGTATCTTTCCTGGTTTTCTTATTTTTATACCAGATTACCCTAAAAGCTGACCTTTCTTTTTTAGCGGCCGCCCTTTTTAGCGTAAACCCTTTAAATACTGAAGCAGTAACTTATATCTCCGGCAGGGCAGAGATGCTGATGGGATTCTTTTTATTAGCAGCAATGATTTTATTCGTTAGATCCCTGGATAAGGATAAGAGGAGCAGAAAATTTTATATTGCTTTATCCTCTTTATCATTTATTCTTGCCTTGCTCTCCAAGGAGTTATCTTTGGTTTTTCCGTTAGTCCTCTGCGGCTATCTTTATTATTTGCGCAGGGAGAAGCTCAGGAGGGCTTGCGATGCCTTAGGCCTATTATCACCGTACATCATTATTGCCCTGGGCTATGTAGCCTTAAGGCTTACTTTGTTGAATTTTGCTCCTTTAAGGCCCGCAGCCTTAACGCAATACCCCTTTACCTTAAGGCTTATGGTATTGCCTAAGGTCATCTTTACGTATCTTAGGCTTTTGATCTTGCCGATTGATTTACATA
>JAKQSG010000074.1 GCA_029563245.1 Candidatus Omnitrophota bacterium | reverse complement strand
TGGCCTCAAATCATTCTTGATCACTAATAATCCGGCTACTAAGGCTGCTATCCTCGGCGACGAGAAAGAAGTTCCGGTAGCGCGATATTCAATAGTCGATGAACCAAGCGTAATCTTTCTTACATACTCTCCTGAATCAGTTATATCTACATACGATCCACGGTTAGAATATGGCTCTTTATGGCCAAAAATCATTCCCTTGCTGCCTGCACCGACAGCAATGACCTCTTCATAAGCAGCTGGATAGCTAGGGATATTCGTATTATCATTGCCGGAGGCGGCAACAATTATCACTCCTTTTCTATTAAGCTCTCTGATTAATGCATGCATTAATGGGATATCCGTATAGGTTCCCAATGAAACATTAACTACTGATGGAATATTGCCTGTGCTCTCTATGTCTTGCAACACCCTTATAATACCTTTTATTAAATCACCTGCGCTAATATTACGAAATAAAATTGGAAGAATTATTTTTCTCCCATTTTCATCTACAATACCTAAAATATCAGGTGAATCTATATAAATACGTTTTACATTTATTGTATTCCTTTGAATAATAGAATTGTTGATGATATCACAGACCATGTCCATATGGCTTGGAGGTGCCAAATAGATCAGCTGATCCGCAATTAGTTCCAAATGATATGAGCGATTCAACAAACTGTCTTGGCTTGCCTCTGGATCTGTATCTATTACATAAACATTAATTTTCTGGTTATTTTCATTATAAACTGGGTGTTTAAAATACTTAGAATAAATCGAATTTGCAACAATGCCAGATACGATAAAGGACAAAATAATTACAAAAGTCTTCATACGCATAAAACCTGAACAATTTTTACCAATAATAAACTGACCTGGAGCACTAATTTCTTTCACTTTATTATTATTTATCTTTTTCGTCACCACTGTACCGATGTGCAATCCCTTATTTTGATCCGCATTCTCATTTTGATAATATCTCTGGACAAGGCGGTCTGCCAGAAAATCATGCCTGTCATCTTTGAACATCTTTCTTACCGCACCCCTGGCAATAAAGAAGGCTTCATTACGATTTGGGGCTGCCTTAAGCATATTATCCAAACCAGGGCTCTTCTTCTCTACGGCCTGCATATAAATTTCTTCAATCTCCATGGCTCTCTTAAGATCACTATTTCCGGACTTTAATTTAATAGCATATATAACCACTGCTGCTATTGCTAAGCCCAGCATAATAATCCCGGTAAAGGACAAATAGCTCAGAGTTGCAAGAATTGGCGCTGTCAATGAAAGCGCGCCCAATGTTGCTATAGAGATAAATCCTGCCTGGGGAGATTCACCATCAGAGACCTTGGCTGCTTCACTCTTTAGGATAGCATTAACCTCAAGAGAAACTGCCGAGAGCAGGGCGTTAAACTGCTCTTTTAAAGGCTTCTCTGTTTTCTTATCGTCGAATTCCTTAACTGCCGGGTCAAATATATAAGCCATCCACTCGGTAAGGGTCCTCTCGCCGGAGGCCTCGGTTTTCATCTGCCCTATCTTATTCCAATTAGCCTCCAACACCTTAATATACGCCTTAAACTTGGGTATCAATTTAGAGGGCATGCTTAAATGAACTTCGTTGCCTAAAACAAATCTTTGATAGAACCATACCGGCCAATAATCTTCCTTGGATGCCAGGTCGCCGCAAACACCCGGCTTTACGCTCGCCCTATGAGCAACTTCGCTTGCATCCCTGATCATCCTTACTACCGCAGGTAATACATAATTATAATATTCCTTAACATCACTGCCATTGGCCCTGTTGGCTTTATAGGTGAATCTTATGTAATCATTTGTACCTATGCTAAAGAAGCTGATCCCCCTATTGAATATCTTATTGCTTAAAAGCTGCCCTAAAATCAAAGCTGCAGAGCGGGTTTCTACCATAATGCCTAAATTAAATCCGACCGCCTCTACTCCCTCTTCTCTCGCAGCCTCATTTAATAATTTATCTATCAATGCAATATCAGAGTCGCTTTCAATCATCGGAAACATTACGTCAAAATAATATCTACGGCTAAGCTGAATCCACGCCCTTAACTGCTGCTTAAAGACCTCGCGTCCTAACGGATGTTCCAGATACCATTTATTGCCCTTATAGCGGACATAGGCAAATGCCGGGCTTAATTTATCCGGCTGCATATCAAATGCCCTGAACACAACCCGTTGCCCGGCGGCAGCTTTGAGTATACCCTCAAAATAAGCCTTTATCTGATTAACGCCGGGAGGAATAATCGTATTCCATATCTTCAGCGCTTCAGTCCTTACTAAACCCACAAAATCAGCGTAGTCTTCTGTAAAGGCACGGCGGGCCTGCTCCATTGAGCTGATATTAGCCCCGGTTAAATTCTCATCTTTTTCGCGGCTCTCTATAGCCAGCTTCTCAAAATATTTCTGACCCTGCTGTGCCTGTCTGACCTCTGCCTCAAACTTATCATTGGTTTCAGGCGAGGGGAAAACCATAATATAACTATCCTTGCTATTGCCAAAGAGGTATGATTCTACATTGTCAGAAAGAGTCTCTAAGAATTTATAATCCTTTTCCTCTATCACCATGACCGGTATGCCGTCAGCCTTAGCAGCAAGGGCAAAATGGCACTGAGCAGTAGATTTGGTATTAAGAATCCCTTTTAGCCTGGCGCCGAAGATACTGCGGAAATATTCGTAGTCTATGGTAGTAAGAACCTCATCAAAAACAAGCACGACAGGATGGGTACCGTTAAAATCTTTCTTAAAATCTTCCTTTAGCTCTGTGTTTTTAATTATATAATCTGCAACGCACTCAAAGAGCAGCTCTATGCCCTTCTCCATATATTTGGCTTCACTTCCTACGGTAATCTCCTTGCTCTCTACTTTCTGAGCCAGGTACTGCGCGTATATGGTAACAAGGCCTTGAACATATAAAGGATTACGGGCTGCGCTCCTGGCCTCCTCA
>JAKQSG010000063.1 GCA_029563245.1 Candidatus Omnitrophota bacterium | reverse complement strand
ACCATCCGAGATAATAGCATCGCACTTACCGCTGAAAAGATCCTTTCCTTCGACGTTGCCGATGAAATTAAGCTTGCTCTTAGAGAGAAGCTCATGCACCTCGCGCATAAAATCAGTCCCTTTAGCCTCTTCTTCCCCAATATTTAAAAGGCCCACAGAAGGATTAACCTTATTCAATATATTGCGGCAATAAGCATCTGCCATAATCCCATATTGTAATAACTGATTGGGCTTAGGGTCAATATTTGCCCCGACATCAATAATGAATGCCGGCCCTTTTAATGTAGGGGTAACAATTCCTATACCCGGCCGCTCTATACCAGGCAACATCCTCAATTCCAGGGTGGCAGCGCATACTACTGCTCCGGTATTACCGGCACTAAAAAATGCCCCAGCCTTGCCTTCCTTAACAAGGTTAATACCCAGGACAATTGAAGAATTTCTTTTACGTCGTACGCTATTGGCGGCAGGCTCGCACATATCAATTGCCTCAGGCGCATGAAGAATCTCTATATTACTGCCTGAATATTTTGCTTTCTCAAGCCAGGGAGTAATCTTAGACTTATCCCCGCACAAAACCACATTAACGCCGTATTCTTTTACAGCGGCAATAGCACCCTCCACAACCACCCGGGGGGCGTGGTCACCTCCCATAGCATCAACAACTATTTTCATTTCTTTTTCTTCTTTTCTTTTATTTTAATTTCGATAACCTGTTTTCCTTTATAAAAGCCGCAGACAGGGCAAATACGATGGGATGTCTTAGGCTCCTTGCATTGCGGGCACTTGGAAAGATTGCCCGATGCTATCTTCCAGTGCGTGCGGCGTTTCCGTCCGCGGGTAGTAGAATGTCTTCTCTTAGGTAGTGCCACAGTTACAACCTCCTTCGTTTAAGTTCGCCCCGCATTTAGGGCATAACCCCCTGCAGTCAGCTTTACACAAGGGCTTTATTGGATAATCCAGAATGATTTCTTCTCTTATATCAGGATCCAGTTCAATAACAGGATTCAGCTTATCTATCGCGTAATTTAACTCTGATTTCTTAGCAAAATCCTGCTCACTATCCTCAAGGCAGCGTACACAGCTTATATTTATACGCGAAGTCAAAGTTAAATAAACCTGTAAAGCATTATAGCTCTTATGTATTAACGCCACAACCTTAACAGGCTTTAAGAACTTGATTATGTCGGTATCTAAGCCCAAGCTCTCCGGGCTGAACTCTTCAATAAGGGCTAAGCCCTCATCAGGAACTTGTCTTGCATCTATCTTCACAGGCCCTAGCCCAGCTTATCTTTAAGCGCCTTCTCCACAAAACCTGGGACAAAACTGGATAGATTAGCCCCTAAAGAAGCTGCCTCCTTCAAAAGTTTTGAAGAAAGATAGCTGTATGATTCATGCGGCATAAGGAATATCGTTTCAACATCCGCAGAAAGCTTTCTGTTAGTCAAGGCCATCTGGAATTCATATTCGAAATCCGAAATCATTCTTAGGCCCCGGATTAAAACTTTAGCATTATGCTTATGCGCATAATCCACTACTAATCCGTTAAACTCAGTGACCTCAACTCCTTTTAAACCCTTAGTCGCCTCCTTAAGCATTTCCACCCGCTCTTTTGCGGTAAATATAGGCTTCTTATTCGGGTTGTGCGCTACTGCTACAATAACCTCAGAGAAAATTTCCTGAGCCCTTTTAATCAAATCAATATGG
>JAKQSG010000052.1 GCA_029563245.1 Candidatus Omnitrophota bacterium | reverse complement strand
GACATTAACATTGCCCAGAACCTTTTCGTTGCCATCATTAACAAAACCCGCGCAATGAAAAACAATATCATAGCCTTCTTTAATCTTATCAAGTGAAACTTTATCGGTGACATCCCCAAGAATAATTCTTATATCTTTATTCTTCAGTAAGCCTAAATTTGATGTCGGCCTGGCCAAAACAGTAATATTCTTGTAACCTTGGGCAAAAAGCTCTGAGAGGAGACCCCTGCCGATAAAACCCGTTGCACCCGTAACAAATATCCTTGAATCTTTATTCATTTAATTATCATATAACCGGCTCCTATACCAACCAGGCCGCTTACCAATCCTGCAATGGCACCAATTAAAACGCTTAATGTAATAACCATACCTGATACCTTTAAGAAACTTATTTTTTAATTATCCTTGAATCTTTCCCATCGGTTTACCGCAGCAGACTAATTCTCCGCCTCCAACCTCTTTTACCTCCACCACGTTCCCGCATACGCTGCATTTATAAACCTCTCCTACCTTCTGCACATTTGCCATATACTCCTCCTTTTTAGGGGCGGTTCTCCTGGTTATTAACTCTTCGCTATCATAAGCTTACAATACCTTAAAAGTGTACTTTGATGTTATCATAACTTATTGTAGCATAGAGAATTATAATGTAAAGAACCGCCCCCTATTTAAAGGGAGCGATGACTCTATCTAATATTCCAAAGAGATAAGCCATTAAAATGCCGTAGTTTGTAATCGCCACTTTCTGCGCCTTTGCCTTTTCTATCCTGTGCATAATCTCTCTTCTGTTTACCATGCAGCCACCGCAAGAGACAATAAGCTTAAAACGCTTTAGGTCTTCCGGAAAATCCCCTCCCGTGACAACCTCAAAGTGTAAATCTTTCTTGGTATAATTTAAAAGCCAGGTAGGAATCTTAGTGCGGCCGATATCTTCCGGTTGCACATGATGGGTGCAGGCTTCAGCGATCAAAATCTCATCCCCATCTCTTAATCTTTCAATTGCAGATACACCGTCAACAAAAACATCCAAATCCCCTTTATGCCGTGCAAAAACAATAGAAAAAGACGTAAGCGGATAATCCTCAGGCAAAATATCCCTTACTATTTCAAATACCTGCGAATCAGTTATTACTAACTTTGGTCTCTCCTTTAAAGAAGCAAGACTCTCCTTCAATTCCGTCTCTTTAGTAACAACCGCTATGGCATTTCTATCTAAGATATCTCGCATGACCTGAACCTGAGGCAATATAAGCCTGCCTTGCGGCATAGCACTATCGATGGGACAAACTAAGACTACCAAATCTTTCTCTTCAATAATATCCGCGACCAAAGGGACCCAGGACCAGTGCGATGGAGCCAACTCCATGATCTTTTGCTTTAACTCATCTATACCTTTATTCAATTTAGCGCTAACTTCAATAAACGGGATTTTATGCTTTAATAAATATTCCCTGGATACGCCTCCTTTAAGCTCGCACTTATTTAATACAAAAATAAACGGTAGCTTTTTAGCTCTAAAGGTTGTTACAAGCTCTTCCTCAAAACCATCAAGCACTGTTACCGGTTCAACAACAATAATCCCAACATCGGTCTTGCGTAGAACCTTCTGCGTGCGCTTAACCCTCTCCTCCCCCAGAATGCCTTTATCATCAATACCTGCGGTATCAATTAACATACAGGGGCCGATAGGCAAAATCTCCATTGCCTTATAGACCGGGTCAGTAGTTGTCCCTGCGAGATCCGAAACAATTGCCGTATCCTGCCCTGTAATTGCATTAATCAGGCTGGATTTACCTGTATTACGCTTGCCAAATATACCTATATGCAGCCTGTTGCTTGCCGGAGTTTTATACATTTAAATTAAGCTTCTTTTCTTTTAACGAATCCCCTCTTCCATAATCTATAAACCTTCCCAGGCTTTTAGCCATATCAGCAATGCAAAAGTTGCAGGCCCCTATTGGCTCATCAACGCATTTCTTACCCGGGTAAATCTCATAAAGCTTGCGATATGGCTGCGGGGTAAAATTAGGCATCAGAACATTTGCTCCGTATCCTAAAGCATCAATTCTGTAATCCTTATCTAAACTTCCTAAGGCGGTAGTCGCCGGAATATGCGCATTTTTAGTTAAAATACGGGTTAAAGCTATTGTCTTTAAGGTAAGTAACGCCTCGCCTCTTTTCTTTCCGTTAAACCTGGAGTCATTGTGCGGGATAAATGGGCCTATCCCGATCATATCAAGCTCCCTTTCTTTAAAGAAAATAATATCCCCGGCGATTATCTCCAAAGACTGCCCCGGGAGCCCGATTATATTACCTGAACCAACCTGATAACCCAATTCCCTTAAATCATCAAGGCATCTGATCCTATTATTAAAACTCATTTCATTATGCATGGATTCATAAAGCGCCTTGTCTGAGGTTTCTATCTTAAGCAGATACCTGTCAGCCCCAGCATCTCTCCAGATCTTATAATCTTTAAAGCTTCTTTCACCGAGAGAAAGGGTAATTGCCATATCGAACTTTGACTTGATCTCTAAAATTATATCCTTTAACCATAAAGTATCTATCCCCGGATCATCTCCCGACTGCAGGATTACAGTCCTGATATTTTCTCCTGCCAGAGACTCAACACTGCTCATAATTTCATCCCTGCCCATTCGATAGCGCTTAACCTTAAGGTTATGTTTGTTCAGTCCGCAATAAAAGCAATCCCGTAAGCAAAAGTTGGAGAACTCAATAATACCCCGTAAAAATATTCCTTCTCCGCAAAATTTACGCCTGATCCATTCTGCAGATGAAAAAAGGCTATCCAGTTCATCTTGGTTGCCGCAAGAAAGAACCTTAGTTAAATCCTCTACGCTTGGAATATCCGCTCTCTGGATTTTAATAAGTAAATCTTTAAAATTAGATATACTCATCCCTTACCCCTGAATCAACATGCGAAAAAAATAGTTTTAATCTTTCCTGGTCTTTTTTATCCAAATCCTTAAAATACCTTTCGATCAGCTTATAACCCAAAGCTTTAACTTCTCTAGAAGCAAAATCATCAAGGTATTCCTTAAGCGTTATCAAGGCATTCATGCTGCACTTTCCCTTTATCGTACCGGGTTTGGCTAACTGCATAAAAGCCTCACCTGTTCTTTCCTTCCGGTAACAGGCCGCGCAAAAACTTGGTATGTAATCATGGCCTATAAGGGTTTTAACTATCTCATCCAGGCTGCGGTGGTCGCTTAAGGAGAACTGGCCCGTGGCATCTTCTTTCTCCAGATCCGAATACCCTCCGGGTGAAGTGCGAGATGCCGCGCTAATTTGAGATACCCCCAGGTTTAGTAATAAATCGCGCATTTGCGGACTTTCGCGAGTAGACATAATAATTCCGGTGTAAGGAACTGAAAGCCTCAATATAGCAACTACCTTTTTAAACTCTTCATCTGACAATTTATAGGGAGGATTAAGCGAGAGGCCTACGCCTTCAGCAGGTTCAATACGCGGGACAGATATAGTATGCGGCCCGACCTTAAAACTCCTTTCCATATGCTCGACATGCGAAAGCAAACCTAAAGTTTCAAACCTATAATCATATAAACCGTAAAGAACACCTATGCCTATATCATCTATTCCGGCAGAAAATGCGCGGTCAATAGCATCAAGCCTGTTATCAGGATCGCTCTTGGGCCCCTTCGGATGCATAAAAAGATAGGTTTCCTGATGGTAAGTCTCCTGGAATAACTGATAGGTGCCTATTCCGGATTTTTTAAGCTTCTTAAAATCCTCTCTACTCAAAGGCGCACAATTGACATTTACTCTTTTTATCTTATTTTTACCGACTTCAGCGCTGTAAATGGACTGAACGGCTTCGACATAATAATCCACGTTCTCCTTACCTTCAGGGGCAGCCTCTCCGCAAACCATAAGTATCCTTTTTTGCCCATGCTTCAAGAGTAATTCTGTCTGGCTTGTAATTTCAGGGAGAGTTAATGCCTTACGTTTAATCGAAAGGTTATCTGATTTAAAAGCGCAATACAGACAACTATTCCCGCAAAGATTACTGATATAAAGAGGGGCAAAAAGCACAACCCTTCTTCCGTAGATTTTATCTTTAACAAAACTCGCCGCAGAATAAATTCTTTGAATATACCCTGGATCGCTCACAGAAAGCAAAGCGGCAGACTCTTCAAGGTTAAGCCTCTTAAGCGCCTTAGCCTTACTCAAAATGGAATTAAGCCTGGCAGTATCAACTTTAGCTTCACTAACCAGCAAATTATTTATTTTATTCTGATCAATATATTTCATCTTAAAACCTATTGTTAGTTTTGCTAATTTTTAATCAAAATCCTTTAAAGAATCTCCCTTTCGAAAACATCCCCGGTTTTATTCAACTTTACATAAACCAGATTTAACCGAAACTCCAGGGACCTTACCTATTTTACCGGTTAAAGCACCAACTTCATCGGTTGAGGCATTCACTATCAATACAATTACACTAAGATCCTTTTTTAAATGCGGAATCCCCATGCGCCCAACAATCAATTCTCCGAATTCAGTCAAAATATTATTGACCAACGGCGCTGTTTTCTTACGGTTATGAATAATTACCCCTACAAATCCCAGGCGTCTCTCCATTCTATCCTCCTTTTTCTTAAGGGGCGTCTTTCGGGAAACATCCCCAAGTAAAACGCCCAATCCGCTGCTTTAATCCTGCAGTAAGATTGGGCTGTACATTTCCCTCCCTTGGGCTCAGTAAGAAACCTTGCCGCAGGAATAATCTATAAATTATTTTACGTAAATCGGCCTTGCTTTATAGTGCGCATGCAAAAGCTTTTCAGATCTCTCGCTTAAGGGCTTTCCTAAAAATTCTTTATATAACCTCTTAATATAGGGATTTTGATGGCTACAGCGGATTTTCTTTTCATCATCATCCTCATACAAAGCCAAAGCCCTCTTTATTCTCAATTCATCGGTAACCATGTACGGCTGTCCGCCCCCGCCTACACAACCACCCGGGCAAGCCATAACTTCAATAAAATGATAGGGCATCTCTTTATTATTAACCTTGGCCTCTCGGACCTTATTTAAAATATATTCGACGTTTCCTAACCCATGAGCCACTGCAATCCTAAGTTTCTTACCGTCTATCTCAATCTCAGTCTCCTTAACTCCCTTAATTCCCCGGACATTCTCAAATTCAACATTTTTCAACTCTTTGCCGGTGACAAAATAATGAGCAGTCCTTAAAGCTGCCTCCATAACTCCTCCGGTAGAGCCAAAGATTACACCTGCACCAGCGTATTCGCCCAGGATACTATCGCACTCCTCTTCCGGCAGGCTTTCAAAGTCTATCCCTGCCTGCTTAATCATGCGCACAAGCTCTCTGGTGCATAAAACCGTATCTATATCCTGAAAACCGGAAGCAAACATCTCGTCATTCCTGGTAATCTCATATTTCTTGGAAGTACAAGGCATTATAGAAGCCATAAATATCTTAGAGGGATCAATTTTGTTTTTTTCTGCGTAATAAGTCTTGGACAATACCCCGAGTATCTCATGGGGGGATTTGCAGGAAGAAAAGTGATCAATCATATCAGTATAAAATTTCTCCATAAAATCTACCCACGAAGGGCAACAGCTGGTAATCAAAGGAAGAGGCCTTAATCCATGCAAAAGCCTCTCTTCAAATTCGCTTGCCTCTTCCATAATCGTAACATCAGCGCCAAAGGATGTGTCGAATACCGCATGGAACCCTAAACGCCGTAGTAACGCATAAAGTTTCTTAGTAAAGTTTTTACCTACATAGCCGAAGGCCTCACCTATCGAAACCCGGACAGCCGGGGCTATCTGGACTACGCAATATTTATCGGGATCCTGCAAGGCCTTCCAAACCTGGGCAGTATTATCCTGCTCGACAAAAGCCCCTGTAGGACAATGTGCCGCACATTGTCCGCATTTGACACAAGGAGAATCAGAAAGCTGGATATCTCCCGCCGGAGAGATACGCGTTTGCATACCTCTCTCCAGGAATGACAACGCCCAAACATCCTGAGACTCCTGGCAGACATGAACACAACGTCCGCATAGAATACATTTCTTTGGGTCTAAATCAACGGCCTTTGTGGACTGGTCTATCGGTAAATTCCTTAAGAGCTGCGGAAATGATTCTTCTTTTATACCGAAATCAGCGGTTAAATTCTGCAATTCGCACTGGTTATTTCTTGCGCACTTAAGGCAATCATTAGGATGATTTGACAGAATAAGCTCAATAACTGTCCTTCTGATCTCGACAATCTCCGGGTCATGCGTTGTAATATCCATACCCTCTTCAAGAGGAGTGCAGCATGAACGCAGCAGCTTATTTGAACCCTTATTTTTCACAATACAAATACCACAGGCGGCAGAAGCAGGGAGATCGGGATGTTTACAAAGAGTAGGTATCTTAATCTGGACTCTCTTGGCAGCCTCCAGGATAGTAGTACCTTCTTCAACCCTTAGTAGTATACCGTTTATCTTAGCGCTGATAACCTTTGCCATAGCTATTTTCTAAGTATTGCCTTAAATTTGCAGACATCAAAACATCTGCCGCATTTAATACACTTCTCCTGAATAACAGAATACCCCTTCTCTTTATCGCCCACAATGGCATTAACCGGGCAGTTTGTAAAACATATTCCGCAACGCTTACATTTTTCTTCTATTATATTATAAGTAATCAGGTGGCTGCATTTACCGGCAGGGCAATGCTTATTCAGAATATGCTCTTTATATTCCGCTTCGAAATATTTCAAAGTAGAGAGAACCGGATTTGAAGCTGTCTGGCCTAATCCGCATAAGGAAGCCTTCTGCATTGCCTGAGAGATCCTCTTTAACTGAGGGAGATCACTTATCTCCCCTTTGCCTTCCGATATTTTCTTCAGATAATTAAGCATCTGGAAGCCCCCGATTCTACAAGGCGCGCATTTGCCGCAAGATTCTTCAACACAAAACCCGAGATAGAACTTAGGGATATCAACCATACAATCATCTTCATCCATAACAATCATGCCGCCGGAACCCATAATTGAACCTAATTTTTGTAAATTTTCGTAATCAACCGGGGTATCTAGAAGATCCTGGGGGATTACCCCCCCGGATGGGCCTCCTGTCTGAACTGCCTTTATCGGTTTACCTGACAATGTGCCACCGCAAATATCCATTACTATTTCCCTTAAGGTTGCCCCCATAGCTATTTCAACCAAACCCGAGTTTTTAACCTTCCCGGTTACCGCAAAAACCTTTGTCCCCTTTGAAGTCTGCGTGCCGATTTTTGAGAACCATTTACCGCCCTTTAAAACGATCTGAGGAATATTGGCAAGTGTTTCAACATTGTTTATAACTGTAGGCTTACCCCATAACCCTTTTACCGAAGGATAAGGAGGCCTTGGATGCGGGGTACCCCTCTTACCCTCAATTGAAGAAATTAAAGCCGTCTCTTCACCGCAAACAAATGCCCCCGCGCCTAACCTAATCTCTAAATCAAGACTAAAAGGACTTCCCAATATATTCTTGCCTAATAAACCATGATCATAAGCCTGCTTTATAGCCTTGTTAATCCTCTCCACCGCTAAAGGATATTCTGCGCGTACATAAAAATAGCCCTTGGATGCGCCTATAGCAAAGGCAGCAATAGACAATCCCTCTATGACCGAATGAGGATCCCCCTCCAGTATACTCCTATCCATGTAAGCTCCGGGGTCTCCTTCATCTGCATTACATATAACAAATTTCTGATCGGCTTTTACTTCTCGGGCAAAATTCCATTTTAGCCATGTGGGATAACCAGCGCCACCCCTGCCTCTTATAGAACTTAACTTAATCTCATCAATTAATTTCTGCTGTCCTAAATCCGAAATTGCCTTTTTTAACCCCAAATAACCTTCAGAGGCGAAATACTCATCGATGCTCTCGGGGTTTATCTTCCCGCAGTTTCTTAAAACCAACCTTAACTGCCTGGCCTTAGGCTTAAAAACAAACTCCTCTAGAACCTTGCTGTCTCTAATAGAATCGGCTATCCTCTTTAAGCCCGACTCTTGTACGTTTGCATACGTTATATTATCAGGGTATATCTTGAGTACCAACCCGTGTTCATATATACCTATATCCGAGACTCTGACCACCTGCACATGGTCATGCAAATTGTCTTCTCGCAGGCAATCAAGCAGCCTGGTGTAAGCTTCACGGGTCTTATCTTCTCTTGTGGTATCAGTATCTTTTATTAAAACTGTCTTAGCATACATAAATTCTACTCTCTGCTCTTTATACTACGGAATCAAAAATGCAGTCATTAACCAGCATTTTGGCAATTATATGCTTTTCGATAATCTTTCCCGCCACATCTTTGTTCACCCTTCCGTAGACTACTGAAGGAAGCCCCTCAACCTTTACCTCTACCAGCGGCTCCGCGTAACAACTACCCGCGCATCCGCATTTCTTAACCTCAATTTTAAGGTTTCTTTTCTTTGCCTCTTCGACAAAAAAATCGTATACTTCTTCTGCCCCCGCGGCAATTCCACAACTGCTCATACCCACCTTTATCCAATCGCCCTCTATAATCACAGCTTTACTAATCTTATCTAATCCTTCTGGGGTTAATTTAGCCATTATCCTCTATTCCTCTTTAATATATTTGGATAAAATATCCGCGATCTCGCTTTTCTTAACCTTTCCGTAAACCTTATTGTCAATCATCATAACCGGGGCTAATCCGCAGCAACCCAGGCACCTTACAACATCTAAATGAAATAACCCATCCTTAGTAGTCTGCCCTTCCTCAATACCTAAAATCCCCTTTATCTCATTTAAGACAACTGCCGCCCCCCGCAAATAACAAGCCGTACCCATACACAAAGCAATACGATGTTTTCCCGGAGGCGATAATTTAAAATAATTATAAAAGGTAATTACCTCATAAATCCTTGCCAGCGGGACATCAAGCATCTTAGATAATTCAAGAGAAAGCTCTCTGGGCACATAACCATGATGATTCTGAATTTCATGCAGAATCATAATCAGGTTACCCTCTTTATCCTTCCACTTGTTTAGAAGCTGCCCTAACTCCGGATTTATTTTTTTATGTTCCATTTTCTGGTTTCTTTCCCCTGACTTATTGTTTGGTTTTAAGACAAGGAATAATTAGGTAGGAATAAATATTACCATAACTTTCCTAAAAAACAAGAAAAATTATTTATTCTTGTTTAATACTCTTGTTTTCTTACGGCCTGATATATTGGCAGTATTTCCGGAGAGAGCCATCAACTGGTGCACATGGCAATATTCTTCATGGTTATAAATACTTAAAATATTATGGCAATTGCGGTACCTGCAGACCCTGCCTTTAGCAGAGGTCTTGACTTTCTTCATTAGCTTTTTCTCTCATCCTTCTTTTTTACCAATAAATATAAAGCCCGGTTTTAAGCCGGGCGATATATTCTTTTTTTATAACTAGACCTTTGTGACGTTTACTGCCTGATCCCCCTTGGGGCCTTTTTCTATATCGAATTCAACTTCCTGTCCTTCGGCTAAAGATTTAAAACCTTCTCCCTGTATAGACTTATGATGTACGAATACATCGCTGCCCGATTCAGGAGTAATAAACCCATACCCCTTTTGATCACTGAACCACTTTACCTTTCCTCTTGCCATTTTCTTATCTCACCCCCTTAAAATAAAAAAGCCGTAAAGGTTAGTTAACTTTTCCTTCACGACTTCTAAGTTTTGCTAATCTTTAAATTGTTACTTTAATATTTTACCATTTTAACGGTTCTTGTCAACTATAATATCTTGCTTTTTCTATCCAGCAACAGTCTCTTCAACTTTTACCTTTATTATTTATAATATCCTTAATCTCTTCTTTACTTAGGACCTTTCCTGCTGAAATCACCGTACCATCAACTGCCAAAGCCGGGGTCATCATTACGCCGTATTCAGTAATTTTATCGATATCTGTAACCTTAATGATTTCAGCTTGAATCTTTGATTCCTTAACCGCCATCTCTGCATTTTCCATAAGTTGTTTACATTTAAGACAACCAACTCCTAAAATATCAATTTTCATAACTATCTCCTATTTCACTATTAACCCAAAAATCATCCCGCTTATTGTCGCCATGGCTACAACCAAAGAGACATAGACAATTGTTTTTTTAGTGCCGATAATCCCACGGATAACCAGCATACTGGGCAAACTCAATGCAGGCCCGGCTAAGAGTAGCGCCAAAGCAGGCCCTTTGCCCATGCCGGAACCGATTAAACCCTTCAGAATCGGGACCTCTGTCAGAGTAGCAAAATACATAAAGGCTGCTACAATTGAGGCAAAGAAATTTGCCCTAAATGAATTGCCTCCCACAAGCAGATCAATCCAACGTGAAGGAATAATTCCCTCATGACCAGCCCTTCCCAAGAGAAATCCGGAAATCAGAATACCACCCAGAAGAAGCGGCAAAATCTGTAAAACGAATCCCCATGAAGCAAATCCCCATTCTTTAATCTCGTCCTTCTTGAACCAATTAAAAATCATAAGGCCTAAAATTAGCAAAAAGAATCCAGTAATCCACCATTTTAAAGCATAGATTAAACTCCAAATACCGGCATCTCCTTCCATCGGTTTACCCCAGTTGGCAAATATCAGTATTGCGACCATAGAAAAGAAATAAGCAATATCCTTCCATACCGTACGGCTTGCTTTAATCTCTCCAAATTGAAAATCTCCATTTGCGTTGCGGGCCTTTTCTTCTTTTAAAAAGATCAAGTGCATCAAAAATCCTATTACAACGCTAAATATTACAGCCCCTATTGCCCTGCCAAGCCCAAGCTGCCAGCCTAGTATCCGGGCAGTAAGAATTATTGCCAGTATGTTTATTGCCGGACCAGAGTAGAGAAAAGTAACAGCCGGACCCAGCCCCGCCCCCCTTTTATATATACCGGAGAATAAAGGTAAAACCGTGCAGGAGCATACTGTAAGAATTATCCCGGAGACTGAAGCCACGCTATAGGCTAAAAACTTATTCGCTTTAGCCCCAAAATACTTTATTACAGACGCTTGGCTGACAAAAACCGATATTGCTCCCGCGATAAAGAATGCCGGAATAAGGCACAAAAGCACATGTTCCCGGGCATACCACTTAACAAGTGCCAATGACTCAAATATCGCGTTGTTAAATCGTAAATTTTCTATAGGTAAGTAGAAACAACCTAAAAATACCGCCACAATATAAAGAAGTTTTTTCCATTCTTTCATTTTTTAACTACCTTCCCACCGATTGTGCAGCACCCGCCTTCGATTCTTATTGCCTTAATATTCACTAATCCGTCAGCTATCTTTTTATGGGCAGAGGTTAAAATTCTAGAGAACGTGGGCCGTGAAACCTTTAGCTTTTTAGCGCCATCCTTTTGCTTCATCCCTTCTAAAGAAGCCAATCTAATAGCTTCGAATTCATCAAGGGTTAAATAAACATCTTCTAACTTACTTAATGGCCTGCACAAAGGCTTAAAACACCTTTCTTCAGGAGCACATTTTACCCATCTAATTTTCTTCGGCCTCAAGGATAACCTCCGTTATGAACATATGTTCATAACTAATATAACATACCTTAGACTAAAGTCAATAGCAAAATTATTATTCTGCCTACAATTGCACTACGTCTTCGGGATGGTACAAGGAAAGGAATAAGAGCATATATTCCTTTAAATGGCGGGTAAGTAAAAAGTTATTTCTAATATTCTCTCTTCCGTTCTCTCCTAGCTTTCTGGCGTATGCAGGGCTATTTAATAACTGCTTTATAGCAAAAGCAGCTCCGTCAATTGAATGGCATAGCAGTCCGGAATATTTATGCTTGATCTGCAGCGGTATCCCTCCTACATTAGAAGCAACTACCGGCTTGGCCTTCCATAGCGCCTCGGAGACAGTCAAACCAAAACCCTCCCTTATTGATTTCTGGATTATTACATCTGAACCTCTCTGCAGTGCGTTAACCTCAATGTCGTTCTGGGGTAATAATAGAATGTGGATATCCTTATCCTTACTGGCTTTTTCCTTCACCTCAGCAAGGACCTGCATTCCCTCAGGGTCATCTCTAGCCGATCCTCCGGCAAGGATAAGCTGGCAATCAATATATTTTTTTACCTGAAGATATGCCTGAATAACGCCTACCGGGTCTTTTAACCGGTCAAAGCGGGATATCTGGGTAATAATAGGTTTATCCTTCTCGATCTCATACTTCTTTAATACTGAGTCAATTAGGTCCTGGGGCAATTCTTTATTTTTATCGCTTAAGGGATCAATTGAAGGAGATATCAAAAACTGCCTTATCGGCAGCCGCCGCGAGAAACTTGGCGCTGAGAAAACGGCAGAATCGTATTTCACGATAAAATCCATTAAGAATTTCCAAACCTTCTGGTTAGGGTTGGATACGTCTATATGGCAACGCCAAAGCCATTTATTTTCAGCTCTTTTATTTATCAATGCTATAGGCTGCGGGTCATGGACAAAAACAATATCGCCGTAAGTATCCACGCCTTTTATATTTTCTGCACTAGCCTCCATAAAAATATCAAAATCCCGCTGGCTAATCTCTTCAGCCCGCCCGTGCAGAGCATTATGGAATTTCTTGGTAACCTCGAAGAACTGTTCGCCGCCTTTTATAACATCCCATTTAGTATTCAGGCCCAACTCGTTTAAAAGGGGTACGGCCCGGGTTAATATCTCGGCAACCCCTCCCCCCACAGCAGTGGAATTGATATGCTGCACAACTTTACCCTCAAGCCTTTTAGCAAGAAGCCTTAGGTCATCAATAATTGATTGTCCGACAATAGGGATATATTCTTCTAACTTTGCCATCTTAGCGGGATAGCTCCCTTTCTATCATATACACAAGATTCCCCCTAAGCCCTTCAAGGGTATGCGTATAAGGATCAAGTTTTGATATTTTCTCGGCCAGACTCTTATTACCCACCGAGTTACCTATCCAGTTCGAAAAATCATTATCATTTTTTTCAAGCCTTAAGCGCGATTCAAATATATGAAAGTAAATTGAATCTATGGTGACCTTCTTAAGGATATCAGTAAATTCCCTTAAATTATTAGCGGTGTAATCTGTAGGCAGGATAAAACTTACCGATTTAATAAAATAAAACTCTTCCCCTTCCCGCGCAAATTTCATCTTTGCCAAAGGATTGCTTCTTAAGTACTCCTCAATAGTCGCAATAATCCTGTCTCTTAACGAGCGGATAGTAGAATAATTTATTGTATCGATACTTGATAGCCTCTCTCCCAATTCATCTTCGCCTAATATCTCTGAGACCCAATAAGCAAAATCATTCGGCGGCTCAGGGGAAAGATACTGATGCTGCTGCAGGAATCTATGGGTATGATGGTAGATACTGGAACCGGGAACTTCACGGATTAATTCTACTAGCTGAGAAAGATTAATTGCCCTTAATCCCGTCAGCTCGGTTAAATGAAGCCGGGTATGAAATCTAAAAACCTCTTTTGCCTTAATTATTTCAGCCATATTTAAACTTTATTTGCATTGTTAATTATTCGTCCCAGAAAATCATATACCTCCTGTGAATTATTCAGATAGTATTGTGCTGAAGAGGGTTTATTCCCCCCTACAAAAACCGTTATTCCGTCTTTCTTTAAAGCTCTGAAAGCATCTTCATCCGTAGTATCATCTCCTATGTAAATAGCAGTAACATTCTTATCATTCATTATAAATTTCTGACGGGAGAGAAGCCATAATACTATTTTGCCCTTATCCCACTCAATGGGAAGACCTGCCTCCAGCACTTTTTTACCGCAACGTATTTTAATTTTTTTAGCAACAGAGGGGATCAAAGCTACCTCACGGAATATAGCTTTGATTAAATCGGCGTTTTGCTTTTTAGCCAGCCTGAAATGCACAGCCAGTGCAAGCCCCTTGTCTTCAATGATAGCCCCATCAATACCCTTAAGCTTCATTTCCAACTCCGTCCTTATCTTTGATAAAACCTTCTTGTAATTTGCTGATACGGTTTGATTATATTTAATTTTTGGCCCTTTTAATTCCAAACCATGGTTACCGGAATACACTATCTCTTTAATACCGACCCGCTCTCTAATGTCAGCCAAGGAACGCCCGCTGATGATGGCTATCTTACAGTTAGGATTTTGCGAAATTTCTTTAAGCAAATTCTTCGCTGCCAAAGGGATAACCGCCTTATCCGGAGTATTGACAATAGGAGAAAGAGTGCCGTCGTAATCCAGGAATAAAAAAAGGTAACTTTCCCTAATCTTATCTTTTAATTTATCCCAACTCTCAAATAAATGTTCCATATTATTAGAGTTTCTTTAAACCGGTTAACTCTGCAACAATATCCCCTGCCCAACGGTAGATATTATTTTCGCTTATTATTTTACGCATATTCTCCATACGCCTCTTTTTCTCTTCCCGGGGCAATTCTATCGTAGACTTGATAGCATCGGCAAACTCTTCTATCGAATAAGGGTTAATCAACGTAGCATCATTGAACTCCCTGGCAGCCCCGGTAAAACGGCTTAATATCAAAGTCCCGGTTAAATCTGTCCTTGAAGCCACATACTCCTTAGCTACCAAATTCATCCCGTCATGGAGAGAACTAACAAGGCAGATATCCGCCAGCTTAAAGTAAGGGCTGATCTCATCCGGAGAAAAATGCCTCTTTAAATAAAGTATAGGCTTCCAGTTACCATCTGAATACTTCCAATTCTTCTTTTCTACCAGCTCATCAATTTCGCTAATCAATTCATGGTAGCGTTTTATATGCTCTCTGCTAGGGGCGGCAAGCTGGATAAAAACAAATTTATTCCTGTATTCAGGATATTTCTCAAGAAAACGATCCACAGCCAGGATCTTTTCAAGTAGGCCCTTGGTATAATCTATCCTATCCACCCCTACAGCAATGATCTTACCTTCTAGATCAAACTCTTTCTTAATCTCTTGCGCTAAATCATTGTCCCTAGAGGCATTTTTATCATAATAACTATCAACACTAATAGGAAAGGCCTTGATAAATGTCTCTTTGCTTGCCCTGATAACGCTGAATTTCTCGGTATCAACCCTACACTCAACCAATCTATTAGCAGTATCCAAAAAGTTATTACAGTGATTCTGCACATGGAACCCGATTAAATCGCAAGCCAGCATACCGTCTAATATTTCATGTTGATAAGGACAGATTGAAAATACTTCCGGATTCGGCCAGGGGATATGCCAGAATAAAGCAATAGTAGCATCCGGTCGCTTTTCTTTTATCATCCTGGCAATCAATGTAAAATGGTAATCCTGCAGGAAGATAAAAGGATTCTTAGCCGGTAATTCAGCTAAAACGCTCTCGGCAAACTTATGGTTTACCTTTTTATACATCTGCCAATCCGAATCCCTGAATAAAGGACGGGTATGCGTAACATGGCAAAGAGGCCATAGCCCCTCATTAGAAAAACCGTAGTAATACCCTTCTTCTTCTTCTTTTGAAAGCCAGACCCTTTTTAATATATAACGGATATCGTCCGGAGGAACTCCAAGTTTATCCTTGGAATTAACCATCCTCCTGTCCCCGCTTCCGCTTCCGTGGGCAATCCAGGTACCGCCGCAGGCGCGCAAAATAGGATCGATAGCAGTAACAACCCCGCTTGCCGGACGGACACACTTAATCTTACCGCTTGTTTTTTCTAATATATGCATAAACGGTTCGCGGTTAGAGACAACAAAAAAGGCATTCTCCCCTAATTTAGCGTGAATTAAATCTCTTAATTTTCCCTGTGTCCAAATATCTTCTTTTTGGACCCGTGTATGAGCCTCTTCAGTAACAACTTTACGCGCCACCCTTAACCCTAAAGCTACCTGTTCAACTTCGCTAATCAGCTTGCCAAACTCGCCTCGCTCCTCGAAAGGTTTAAGCTTGTCAATCTCTCCCCTTTGAAAGTGCGAAAACCATAATGTTAGGCGACGCACAGGAAGGATAAAAATTTGTCTTTGGATTAAAAAGGCTATTAATGCAATAAGCATGATCAGAATGATCAATGTTATGCTTATCCTCTTCCACAGCTCGGTAAGCATGTTATATAAATAGGAAGTATCGTAAATTACCTCTACCAGCCCCAAGACATTTCCTTCGTCGTCAAAAACAGGCATGATATAGCTGTACACAGAATATTCGCTGAATGTTTCAAGCGCGCCGCGCGGGCTCTTTGAATCAAGGATATCTTTAATGTATGGCTTATCCTTCTCTCTCCAGTCAGAAATACGTTCCGTTATGGCAATGATCTGGCCTTCGTTATTATAAAGAACCGAGCCCTGTAGCCTCTCTCTCTTCTGAAACCTTTCTACCAATCGATTAGCCGATTTTAAGTCATTATTGATGAAGATGCTCTTTACGGCCATCTCCATACTTTCGTCTACAGTCCTGGCCTTGCGCTTTAAATCATCCATCAGCCTCTCTTGAGTATAACGCGCCTGGAATATGCCAAAAATAGTAAAGACGACAGCTACAATGATTAAAATTGGCAGGATAAACAGAAGTATTCTCTTCATGATATAATTATATACTTAGGTAGTATTTATGGCAAGGGATAAATCCTTTTGGCAATCTCTCTTGCCGCTTTCTTGCCGCTTAATAGCATCCCTCCGAAAATAGGCCCCATTCTCGGGCCGCCAAATACGGCATTCGCGCTCATTCCGCATACATAAACCCCTAAACAGGCCTCTTTAGTATTTTTTACCGTTAATCTTTCCGCATAATCGGCATCCATTGAGCCCTCACCAATAATTTTACCTGTCTTAGTCTTAAGGATGACTCCTGATTTCCTTTCGGCTATTTTGATAACCTCGCAGGCATGCCCAGTAGCATCTACGACGTATTTCGAGCGCATAGAAATCGGATCAACATGAAGGTGAGCCATTTCTACCGCAGTCCAATTGAGGACTAAACCGCAAATCCTCCTATTTCTTACCAAAACATCCTCTGCGCTTAAAAGGTTGAAAATACGACATCCGGCCTTTACCGCCTTAGAACATAGCGTAGAGACTGCCTCTACTGAATCTGCGAGAAAATAATTATTCTGGTATTTTTTCGTACGGATATCGAATTCATCAAGGATCTTTCTTGCTTCTTCCTGCACCACTATTTGATTAAACATTATTCCGCCTCCCCACATCCCTCCTCCGACAGAAAGCTTGCGTTCAAAAAGCACAACTTTATATTTTTCTTTCGCAAGGTAATAAGCACAAACCAACCCTGCCGGCCCGCCACCTACAATAGCCACATCAGCATTAAGGGCTTCGATTAATTTATCTTTATAAGATTCAATTATGGCCTTTGAAATAATGACTTCATCAAGTTTCATCTTACCCTCCTCTTTTAGAATTAATTCAGTTTAACAAAAAACCCTTATGCCGGATGCATAAGGGTAATAAACACAATCGACTTTTCCCTCCGCTGGCATTATCCAGATCAGGTATCTTCCAGGGTAATCCGCTTGAACGCAGAACTCTCAGGCTGCTTCACAACCTCCCCAACTGTGTATTTAATTAAATCATATTATTCTCCCCTTGTCAATAAAGACAACTCTCTTAAGCCCTAGTTTTCTCGGAATGATGCTTTACCGCCTTCGCCTTCACCATACAATTTACGTCTTCTGCGACTTAAATTGTATCTTCTTATCTAGCTATCTTAGTAAGAGAATAATGTTATAGCCACACCGATAACGCTCTGCCTGAAAATAAGAGTTATAATAACTCCTATGAATACCCATAGGGCAAAGGGGAATGTTTTGTAAACTTCGATAAAACGAATGCCCGAATTAAGGCAAAAGGATCGGATAAATTCAGTCTGCTCGCAAGTTAAGCCCTCAGGATACAATTGGCCCAGCCCCTTCTTAAATTCTTCGCTGGCAAGCTGCGGGTCATCCGCAGTTAAAGCGTCTTCAGCAATCACCTCTCCTGCTCTAAGCTTATCCACCTCAATCTTTCTTATTTGAGTACACTTAATATATAAAAATAAAATAATTTTGACTAGGCCAAATAAACTGAAAATCTTAAGCATCCTTTTAAGAAACGGCAAGAACTCAGGCAGGGTGTAACCATGTGAAAACTTAAAAACAAAATAGGAAATTACGCCCACAGAGCATAAGATTAAGAGCGTCTTGTTCTTTCTGATTAAATCGGATAAAGGCTGAATAAGCAAAAGTATCGGAACAATTATGATCTTCGGCAAACTCAGCGTCCTAACTGCTGACTCCAGCGCCAGAAAAACAGCCAGATAAACTAAAATTAAGATTCCTCCCTTAGAATAAGCTTTCTTAGCCTTAACCTTTACGTTTTTTAAGATCTTAACCGAAGAATTGACTAGTTCAATCCTCTTCTCTTTGTCTTTAATGATCAGAAAACCTAAACTTAGTAATTTGAATAATGCCGTTAAGGTAATAGCGGTTAGCAAGGGTATATAAATATTAAAAAGCAGGATCAACGAAGGGAAGAACTTAATATAACCCTTTGAATAAAAATCTAAAGGGATCAGCACAGTATAAGCGATAAAAAGCTTGGCATCTCCTGCCGACCAGGCGCCAAACTTCCAAATGCCATAGGCCACAACAATACCGATAGCGGTATTAATCAATTTTGAGATTATATAGGCATGATTTACACCGCCATAATCAATCAGCTTAACAAATACTAAAAGGTAAAGGAAGGAATAACAAAACACAGGATACAATAAACCCAGAATCACCCACTTGTTCCTGATTTTAGAAATAGTAAAATCTTCGTAGCTTGTTATAGCCCCGATAAATAGGATAGCCGGCAAAAAAAGAAGATTAATCAAATACACCTTAACCCACCCTCTTTAGGAAAGCTCTGAATTCACGGTCTCCGTAATTTTCAATATAGCCTTTATGCACTCCCGGACAAGAAGTTTTATAAATACATTTCTTACAGCCAGAGGGGAAAATAATCTCTTGTTCAGGCAGGGTTGCCCAAACATATTTCCAGAAAGATTTATTGATCACACAAAGGGGAAAATGATAAAGCCTAAATTCCCTGAAAGCAGGAATAATACTACTTAATCCCGGCAAGCTCTTGCCAAGCTTTGAATAAGTAAGCCCTACTTTACTAATATTCTCCTGCGCAGCCCCTTCAATTTCAAGGAACAGCAAGACTATCCTATCAGCACCCGGATAGTTCTCTTTTATAAAAGAGAGGATTTTGGTATAAAAGCTAAGATTAATTTTAGTAATTACAACTCTGATCTCTAATGCCTGCCCCGGCCTCTTGTATTTTAATATATTATCCAACCCCCTGCAGGTCTGATTAAAACTCCCCTTAACCAGAGTAACCCTTTCATGGGTCTGCTCATTATAACCATGCAAGGTAATGACAAGACTTAGGTGCTTAAGCTGGCAGCATTTTTTAGTAAAATCCGCGTAGTAAAATCTTCTGCCGTTAGTTAACAAACTCACCCTGGCCTCCGGGAGCTTATTTTTTATAAAATCAAAAACCCGGGCAAAGTCAGGATTTATGGTAGGCTCCCCTCCGGTCACGGTAATAGAACCTACTTTTCCCTTAAGATCCTTAAGCCTGGATACAAGATTATTATAATCATACGTTGCCTGCCTCCAAGAATCATTGGGGTTACTGCACATTAAGCAATGATTATTGCACTCATTCCAAAAACAAAAATCTATATTTCCTATCGGCATTTAATGAGCCCCACTCTTTACGCTTTTCAATTCACTGCTTCCGTATTTCAATAAATATTCTTTCCATATCCCTTCACAAAGGCTAAAAAGTTTACAGCCTCGGCATTTAGATGGCTTTTCCCTGCTGATATTCTTTCGGGAATTCTCTACATCTTGATTGCGAAAATCGGGAGCCAAGTGTTCCGTATGAAAATTATTCACCTCATCTATCTCGCTTATATTATTTAAATATCCCCTGAAATAGCATAAAGGGACATAACGCACGTGCCAATGACGGATAGCTTTGTTCTTCTTGGCAAATGAAAGGCATTTTCTAATAAAAGGGGCCGCCTCAGAGATCCGGGGCATCAGTGGAAGAAAATCATCATAAACTCCGCCGTAAGTAGGATCAGCGAATATAAATTCGGAATTAGTTATGCCATTATTTAATAGGAACTTTCCGATATCAGGCAAGTGCATATAATTCTGCTTTACAATAGTCGTATTAGAAGCGATCTTCTTTAAACCTAATTTTTTAACATTCTTAAGCCCCTGCACCAACTCATTAAAGCTTCCCGTAACCCTGGTTAAGCTATCGTGCAATAATGGCTCATGCCCGTGAATGGAAAAAATAATCTCGTCAATACCGGAAGCGACTAATCTCTTCGCAAAATCTGGATAAGAAAGCATCCTGCCGTTAGTAGCCATATTCACCGAGTTAAAACCCATATTCTTAGCCTGCTTTATAAGTACAAAAACATCAGGCCTTATGGTCATCTCACCGCCGATAAACTCAATATAAACCTTGCCCCTCTTCCTGGCATCCAGCATCTCCCTTAATATTTGAGCAGTAGGCTTATCGTTTATGTGCCTTTTCCCGGAGTTAATGCAAAAAACACAATTATTATTGCAACGGTAACCGCAGATTATTACAAATTTCTCTATTTTATTCATAGTAAGAAGCTCTTAAATATTTATAATTTAATTTATTTCTACTGGACCTAGGCAAGAAAAAGAAGCTACCCGACATAAAACATAGTAAGAATTAACCCTTCCCCTAACAGCAGACGGCACATCCTACCATTGGCCGTGGGAGCCGTGAGAGCCGTGAGAGCCGTGGTTCGAGTGGTTACCGTGGGAACCATGGGAGCCGTGGGAGCCGTGGGAAGAATGGGAGCCGTGAGAGCCGTGGGCACCGTGGGAAGAATGGGAGCCGTGGGAGCCGTGGGAGGCATGGGAACCATGCCCTCCCCGACTAGGGTCATTAAAGAACCCGCTGTCGTGTTGTGCTGCTGATGCAGTTGAAGACGGAAAACCCATCATAGAGCCCAAAACAGCTAAACCCATCCCTATCTTTATCATATTATTCTTACTCACCTTACCTTCTTCGCTAAGCAAGAAGTTCTTTATATCCTTTTTTATTGCGGGTAAGACTACCTTAGCCTTTTTTATTTTTTTCATTCCTCTACCCCCCTTATTTTCAATTCTTCTTTCAGGAAATCATCGCAAACTTTCTTATTTTTATTAAAATGCACCATACACAATAACCTAGACTTCGGATTTTTTAACCTGCTGCAGGCATCTTTATCCTGCGACTTGATAGCTAAAGAAAAGTTTGCAAAATTAACGCAACCATCCCACTCTTCCTGCTTGTCATACAAAGGAAGGCAATTCTGGATATTCCCGGTAACTAAAGCCAGCACTACCTCTTTCTCCTCTTTTTTAAGAAATGGTGCTATCCCCTTACCATCTTGGTTTAAATAGGCCTCACAAACAAAACCGGCCTTACGGGACAAGTCTTCTTCTGAAGTATAAAAAACTCCTTGTTCAAAGAATTTCTTGCTAAGCTCTAATGCCTTCGGAGATATCGTCTTGCCTTCTCCCAATTCTTCCATTAAAGCCAAAAGCATAAAGTCGCTCCTGCAGGCTTCAACTTTCTCTTTATCCTTAATCTCGTTACAAATATTATCATTATCAGCAACTATTGCCTTACAAGTCAAACACGCCGCAATTACTCCGCTCTCGGCCTTCATATTGCTTTCTTTCTGGATCTGGGCTTCTTTAGCTTTTATCTGGGCTTCTTTAGCTTTTATAATATCAGTAGAGGGATTATTAGCCTTAGCCTTAGCCGCTGCATTCAGCTTTTCTTCTATTTGTCTTACGACGCTGGCAGATAAAGGATTAGCAGTCTCTATCTTCAACTCTGTTATACGTTTATCCAGTTGCGCCTTCCTTTCCTTAAGATATTTTAATGAATCCGCTTCCTGTTTAGAGAGCTTATCCCTGCTTTCCAACTCTTTAATAGAAGCATTGGCTTGATTACGCCAGGTAATTAACTGATCTTCTCCGGAAGCTGAATCCTGAGCAGAAGCTAAGAAACCATTGATTAAAAAAATAGAGAATAAGACACCCAGAAATATATATCCCGTTCTAAACCAAGCCTTTTTCTTCATATCCTCTCCTATTTATACTGTCTCTAAGCCGCGATGAGCAAGCAGCCAGGACTTAAATATCCTCTTATTCTTCTCAACTCTTAATTTATCAAATAAATAATCAAGTATCCCGGCATTGATCTTACACCTGTCGTTATTAGGGGCCTGGGCAAAAAGAGTACCGGATGTAACGTAATTATAAATCGGGCAAACTCCGCAATAAGGTTTATATACGCAATCTGAACAACCAGGTAAAATATCCAGGAGCGAAGAGGTACAAACAGCCTTTAATGTCTCCTTGCCAATTAAGGCATTATAGCTATCATCCCGCACATTACCTAGCCTAAAAGCGTGATCACCCAGCCTGCCTACCATCCTTCCTTCATCGCAGGTATAAACATCCCCGTTATAGTTATAAGCCATCTGCCCGATTCCTGCCCCGCAAGGAGAACGCAACTCGAAATAACCGGGGTCATCATCATTAAAAATCTTACTCAGGAATATTCTCGCTGCCCTCTCGTAAAATACCTTTCCGTTTAAATTTATCTTCAGTATGTAATCAAATGCCTTTTTGTAAAAAGATAGGAATTCCTCGGCGGTATACCCTATTTTCTTTTGCTGTTTTATTGCAAAGCCAAATGGATTTAACGGCCTTAAATGTATCGAATCCAAATTAAGCCTAAGATACTCCCTGATAATTTCCTTTGGATACCTTAAAGACTCCCTGGTTATCGTAACAAGGGCATTAGGATGATATTTGACTCTATGTAAATAAGCCTTTTGTAATCTTTTAAAGTTTTTCACCACCTTTGTATGGCTATCCCCGCAAAAAGAAACACGGTTCTTATTATGCAGCTTACGCGGGCCGTCAATTGAAGTACATATGGATATTTTATTTTTTATCAGAAACTTTAAAATCTCATCATTCAACGGGCTTAAGTTAGTAACTACGGCAATAAGCAAGTCCTTACCCGCAACCTTATTCTTGTCGTGCGCATACTCGGTGACAAACTTCAATACCTCGAAATTCAATAACGGCTCACCGCCCTGGAATTCTATAGTAATAGCCTTGCTTGGGGATTCAAATATACGGTCAACTACCTCCTTTGCAGTCTGCTTATCCATATCCGTGTCCTTACCTTCGCTGCCCTGGGCTGAAGCATGGCAATATACACATTTATGGTCGCAGCGTAAAGTAGAGACTATTATATGCAGGCTTGTCCCCATCCCCAGAAAGCCATTCTTAGAACGATACTTATCCTCAAGCTTAAGCGAAACAGCGTTTAAATTAATAAAACCTCTTTCTTCCAGGGCAGCCGCATCTTTAAACGAAACATTATCAAGGCGACCTGAGGCAAGATTATTAAAATCCTTAAGAGGAACAAAGGCATACTCACCCACATCATTGGTAAGCAGGTAATCTGAATCAATTTTCTTAAATCTGAAGTTTCCTAGCGTATGCATTATAATATACTCACTGCTGGCTTTTACCTAAAGCCAGCACATAGTTACAGAATTCATCTTTGAGGATGAGTTTAAATTGATTATTAACGGATTTGAATTTTATCAGGTAGTGTTTTTTTAGCTTAATGAGAGAAATATCCGCCAGATGACTGTATGCCTTAATCGCCTTCTTAATTGCTACAAGATGATAAAGGCTTCTACTTAGTTTTAGATTTAGCATGCTTTTCTTCCCAGGGAATAGCAATACCAAGGGGATCCTTTAAATAATCGCCAGGATCCTGTTCGTTAAAAGCCTCCTGCGGCCCGAATACGGCTAAGGCCCTTTCTATAATCCCCTCTCTTACCTTACGCGTCGATTTATTAATTTTATCCCTGAAAGAATAGTTAAGAAGTTCATTTTGGAATTCGCCCACTAAAGACTTCAAAGCACCTAATGAGGATTTTTTCTTGCTTTTAATATAGATATTTATAGCTTTCTTTTCGTCGCCGTCAAGGAAAATATAAGCGCGGTCTATAAATACATAGCTTGCCCCGTAGATGGCATCTATCGGATAAAAGGCGGGATTTACTGAAATTACCGCCGTATCTTTAATCAATTTGCATTTGATCATATTTTAACACCCCGAGTCTGCAGGAGGGTTATCTATCATGCAGCATACCATAGCCCCTGAGGTAGATGCAGTAGCCTCAAAGCTACTGACATAATAACATTGGGGACAGTATGTAGTCCCGCCATAGTATAATACTCCCGTACAAGCATTCAATCTGGTGATCCCATCAAAGAAAAGCTCATTGTTACCTTCCAAAACAATCCTAGCATCAAAATCACTACTCATATCATTAGAAAAAGCAATATAGGGTTTCCCACTGCCGCCCAATTCTATTGAAGCGCCTTGGTCTGCCAAAAGCCGGCCGCGGGAATTAGGAATATTCCCCCATTGCAATTCCCGATAACTTCCGTAAGGTGATGGGTAATAAGTAGTTATGGTAAGGGTCTCATCAGCCATAACCAAGGAGAAATAAACCAGAAAAATAACCAAAAACGTTATTTTTTTCATCCTATTAAATTATACCTTACGCCTTCGTCAGTGTCAAGTTTTTTAAAGAACCTGCAAAAAAACTAATCACGCTGGCCGGGTTTCCAGAAAACTTTAGAGATCTTACGCGAGTAATCATCCCAAGCCAGGGAATCATTAAAATCAGGCCTGTTTTCATTGACCCAATTCTTAAATTGCGCCTCATTATCAATCTTAACCTCGTATTCCCCGTCATGATCAGCATCAATATGGGCCTTATTAAACTTTCCATCCTCAATATACACTATGACATCGTCAGTACCGTCATAATTGGTATCCGCATTAATCTTCGTTATGCTTTCTCCGTCATGGTGATAAAAAACATCCGGCTTGCCGTCTTGATTTACATCCAAAACCTTTGGCTTGTTAGCCCAAGCAGCCCCTAAACAGCAAAATAAGGCTATATAAATTAATAACACTGTTTTTAATCTTTTCATAATAATCTCCTCTCTTTTAATCCTTTTCATCATTTGCACCCAAATTATTATAATGGGTGTGCAGCAATTCATGGCTTAGCCCTGAACATGGGCCATCAGTAAAAAACTCCTTGTAAATCGTCCTGATCGAAGGGTTATCATGAGATTTTCTATAAGGCAACCCCTCGTCTTCCCTGTAAACAGCCTCTTTGCGCCTTTCCCTGGTGGATCCCGCATCATTGCTGATTGGCTGCCCTCCACCCCCTAAACAACCTCCGGGGCAAGTCATAATTTCAATGAAATGGTAATCCTTAAGCTCTCCGCTTACCAGCATCTCCATAATCTTTCGTGCGCTAGCAATTGTATGTCCGATCATAAGCTTTAAAACCACGCCTTCAAGAAATTTCCATTCCCCAACGGCTTTCTTTATGGGGATTTCTACTTTTCGCAAATAGGAGAACCCCCTTACCGGGGTTATATTCAACCTGTCAAAAGGGACTTCGCTACCGGTTATAACTTCATAAACAGTGCGCAGCGCTGCCTCCATAACTCCTCCGGTAGCCCCGAATATTGTACCTGCGCCCGTAGACTCGCCCAGAGGGTCATCAAATCCCTCCTCCTTAAGCAGGTTAAAATTGATTCCCAGCTCTTTTATCATCCTTGCTGCTTCACGGGTAGTCAGGACATAATCAACATCAGGGAAAATTTCGCTATTATGCAATTTCATCTCTTCTTGCCAATACCTAAATGCATTTATCATCTCCGGGCGCTTTGCTTCATATTTTTTCGCTGTACAGGGCATAATTGAAACAACCACGATATCACGCGGGTCAATATTCATTTTCCTGGAGTAATATGTTTTTGTAACCGATCCAAACATCTGCTGGGGAGACTTACAGGTAGATATATAAGGCAGGGCCTTAGGATAAAAAAGCTCGGCAAACCTTATCCATCCCGGAGAACAGGAGGTGACCATCGGAAGTTTTCCTTTTGTTTTCAACCTCCTCAATAGTTCATTACCCTCTTCAATAATAGTAAGATCCGCAGTAAACTGCGTATCAAAAACCTTTGAAAAACCTAGTTTACGCAGAGCAGCTACCATCTTGCCCGTCACCAGG
>JAKQSG010000014.1 GCA_029563245.1 Candidatus Omnitrophota bacterium | reverse complement strand
ACCCAGGGATTTTCCACGGGTTAGGTTGCGATAGAACTCTTTTGCAAACCCCAGGCTTGCCGCATCTTCTACCCTCCTGATAGAACCCAGATAGTGGCGTACGCCGGAAAATAAGAACGCCGAAGCCAGGGAATAACTCCTTTTCTGATAGTCACTATCGATCATGCCTTCCTTTGGGGAAAAAGCAGAATAGCAGGCGTTGGAGAATATTAAGGTGGGCAAAGAGAGACCCGAACCTAACTTAAGAATATCATGGATACTGAAATTGCCGTCGCTTAAGACCCACCCGCTATCCTTGGGGGCATGATAATTATATTCGCAATGCCCGGCAAAATGCACAATATCATAATCACAGATATTTTTCTTTATATAAAGCCTGTCTATACTGGTAGATTTAAAATCAATGCGTATATGTTCTCGTTTGCGGTCAAACTGATTCCTTATATTTACCCCTTCAAGATAAGCGGACCTTAAATCATTTGTTGGATTAGCCAGGATAAGCATTTTAAAGGTATGCCCTAAACTACGGTAATTCAAAAAAGGCGGGCTGGACTTTGTTTTTACCAGACGGCCAATATTAAAATTGAGGCAGAGAAAATTATTGCCGTCAAAAATAAGCTCCCAAGGGATAAAAATTAATTCCTCATCGATCTCCAGGAGCAGGTCAAGGTCTATTTTCTCCTGTAATTTTTCTTTTACCGAACGCGTTAGAAGATGGTCCCAAAGCGCATATAGAGTCTTCTCAAACCCCTTTAATAAAGATGGCTCTTTAAGGCCGGGCTTGCTTAGGAAAAGAGTGGCCTCCTGGCAGAGCCTGCCAATTTCCGAGAAATCTACCCTATGCTGGCTATAATGCCGTAATGTGGCAGAGGGCTCCCGGTGATCAAAAATACCCATCTTAAGAAGCTGCCCCTCGCGGGTTATCTCAAGCGTTAAAGGCATCCCATCTTGTATCATAGCATCATAATTTAACCTCCAATAACACAGTGGCAAGATTACCTTCTAAATCCGCTACCTCTATCTTGTATTTTCCCAAAAGTAGATGCTCGAATGTAACCGACCCTGAATCATTTAGGTATGACTCCAGCTCAACCCCTTCCCTGAACAGAGTTACCCTAAGGTCTTTAATCACCGCCTTCTTATGCTTATCCCTTGCCAGTATATTTACATTAAAGTCTTTCCCAGTCTTGTTTTCTACGCTAACCTTCACCCTGATATTAGCGAAATCCTTTAAGATTACGACCTCATCCTTGAAATCACCTAAATTACGGCTGCGAAGGATCGATGCAGGCACTAATTCCTGGCCTACCAGGACATCTCCGTTTGATTTTAATACCTCCACTACCTTTTCTCTCAGTCTCAGCATTATCTCCACTACTACGGGAACATTAATTCCCAGGGCCTCTTTCGCTGAATTCAATAAAGGATCCGGAAGAAGATTATCGCCAAGTGCATTCGCCTGCAAACTTAAACCTAACACCTCAGCGCAACTATGACAACCGACCAGATGATCCTTTACCAATTCATTCTTCTCAATAGACAACCTCCCGTCTAAGAAAGCTGCCATATCTTCCTCATCCAAATGAGCTCCTTCATCAATATGCCGGCTCTTCCAACCTTTATAAACTAACCTTATCAGCCTCTCTATATTTTGGCCCATAGCTTACACCCCTTCACTTACAATAGACGCAATAACAACAATAATCTAACTTAAAAAACCCTTTCCCTTAAAACACTCCTTAAGCTTCTTGATAATTCTGTTTTTCTGCATATCGATGGCCCCCCGGCTGACTTTAAAATAATCCCTTAATACCTCGAGGCTTACCCCTTGGTTAAAATTAAGCTCCAGAAAATATTTTTCATCCCTGGTTAAAAGATCAATACAATAATCCAGCACCCTTAGCCTCTCTTCTATCGAAAGGCTCTCCCTGACAGGCAATGAGTTATCCGCCAGAATATCCTTAAGGCTTTGCTCATCATTTATTTCTGCGTCTATTGAAAATAAAGGTTTAATCTTGCGGAGGTAATCGCGGGTAAAATTTATGGTAAGCTGCCTTATCCAGGTGGCAAAGGTACAATTATTTCTGGCCTTAAAACTCTTCAACCTCTTACAATCATCTTCAATAACGAAGAGTACAAAACCCTGGAATATATCATCCACATAGGTCAGATAATCTTTAAGGCCCTTAACTGTTAAAACATGGTAGATATAGTTGTAAATCAGGCGGGAATAACGCTTTAGGAATTCTTCTCTGGCTTGGATGTCCCCTTTGACAAACTTATGGACGAATTCCAAATCATCCATAGCTGCATTATACCACAAAAAAAAGGGACAGCGACTATTTTTTAAGGGTTTATTTATTAAAAATGGTCGCTGTCCCTATTTATCTTACTTAAAGAAACTGTTTCTTAAAACAAAGGAAGCAAAAACAATCGAAACCATAGACATCAGTTTAATCAAAACATTCAAACTGGGGCCAGATGTATCCTTAAAAGGGTCACCTACAGTATCTCCGACAACAGCTGCCTTATGAGGATGAGAACCCTTTCCGCCATGATGGCCTTCTTCTATGTATTTCTTGGCATTATCCCAAGCGCCTCCGGAATTAGCCATCATTACCGCTAAGACAAAACCGGAAGCCAAAGCACCCATTAAAAGGCCTGCCTGCCCCTCAACTCCAATCAAGATACCGGTTAGGATAGGAGCAATTATGGCCAGGAGAGAAGGCAGAATCATCTCTTTCTGGGCAGCTGCTGTTGCAATACTTACGCAACGGGCATAATCTGGCTTGGCCTTCCCTTCCATCAAACCGATAATTTCCTTAAACTGTCTGCGAACCTCAATGACAATCTTTCCCGCTGCCCTGCCTACGGCACGCATAGTCATGGAACAAAAAAGAAAGGGAAGCATAGCCCCCAGGAATAATCCTACCAAAACACTGGGATTCATAATGCTTAAAGCCATATCCTTTCCATACATGGCTATCTGGTCCTTAAATGCAGCGATTAAAGCAAGGGCGGTAAGCGCTGCCGAACCGATAGCAAAACCTTTTCCGGTAGCAGCAGTAGTATTGCCTAGAGAATCAAGGGCATCAGTCCTCTTTCTGACCTCAGGAGGAAGATGCGACATCTCCGCGTTTCCACCGGCATTATCAGCTACCGGTCCATAAGCATCAGTAGCCAGAGTAATGCCTAAGGTTGAAAGCATCCCGACTGCCGAAATAGCCACGCCATAGAGCCCTGTCCCAAAATTAGTAGCTCCGCCTGAGAGGTAAAAACTGGCTAAAACTGCCGCTCCCACGACTATAACCGGTATAGCCGTTGACATCATCCCTACGGCAAGGCCGCTTATAATAACAGTTGCCGGACCTGTCAGTGACGAATCTGCTATAGTTTGAGTAGGCTTAAAACCGCTTGAGGTATAATATTCGGTAACCAGACCTATTAAAACTCCGGCAATCAAACCAGAAATAATCGACCAGTATACACCCATATATTCCTGACCTAATACCCCCTTTACTAAAAAATAGGCAATTACCGCAACCAGAACAGAACTAATAAATACCCCTTTTCTTAAAGCAGCTAATAATGCCTTCTGCGAAGCATCTTCCTTGCTTTTTACAAAAAAGGTCCCGATAATAGAAGCAAAAACTCCAACTGCCGCCATAATCAAAGGAACAGTTACTCCCGCAATCCCAAAACCGGCAGATACACCCAAAGCCGAAGTTGCTACGATTGAGCCGACATAAGACTCATAAAGGTCAGCTCCCATACCTGCTACATCCCCTACATTATCACCAACGTTATCGGCGATAACCGCAGGGTTTCGCGGATCATCCTCCGGGATTCCAGCCTCTACCTTTCCTACCAGGTCCGCTCCGACATCAGCTGCCTTGGTGAAAATTCCTCCGCCTACCCTGGCAAAAAGTGCCTGCGAGCTTGCGCCCATACCAAAACAAAGCATTGTCGAAGTAATTGCGGCAATCTTATCAATTCCTAAAGGTGTGGGATTATGGGAATAATACCAGTTAAGAAAATAATACCAGATACTTAGATCTAGAAGCCCTAAACCTACAACCGTCAATCCCATTACCGCCCCGCTTGAGAAAGCAACGCGAAGGCCGGAATTTAAGCTTTTTTGCGCGGCGGCTGCCGTGCGGCCTGAAGACTGAGTCGCAATACTCATACCGATAAAACCAGACAAACCTGAGAATAAACCTCCGGTTAAAAAAGCAAATGGTACAAATATGACCAGGTAATTTTTAAGGGCCAGGCCTAACAGAATAAAGAAGACTACCGCAAAAAACAAAGAAACCCCCAAATACTGTCTTTTTAAATAGGCATTGGCTCCGGTGCGCACAGCCAAGGCAATCTCTTTCATCTTATCGCTGCCTTCCTCTTTCTTCAAAATCGAGACTGCCAGGTAAGCCGCAAACATAAGCGCCACAATAGACCCAACAGGAGCCAAAATCAACAAATCAATCCCTGCCATTTCTCTAAACCTCCCTTTCTAATTAAATGTTAAATTAATTACGTTAAATATTAACACCAAAATCCAATTTGTCAAATCTTTTCAACATTTTAACAAAAGATTCTTCCTTATTATTTTTTTTCAGGGAGAACTTCGGCCTCAACATCAATGATATTGCCTTTTGACGCGGGTTTATTAATCCCAAAAGAGATTCTTCTGCTTAGAAGATAAGAATAAATTACAAATACCAAAGATAGCCCCAATCCGATCGCCAGCCAGACCCTGACTCCGAAAAATAGCCAGCCGAAAAATAAATTAAAAATTATCAAAAAGGGAAGAAAACATCCGCCCCTATAAAGAAAACTCATTTAAAATTTCTCCCAATGCAGTATTTCTCCCAGTCTCTTCTTTTCTACGATACCAAACGCACCATCCTCCTTCGGATAGCCTAAGGCTATTAAACTTACAAGCTTTAAGTTATTTTTCGCGTTTAATATCCGGGAGATATCCTGACAATAAGATTTCTTATCACCTGCTACCCAACAAGAGCCTATTCCTAAAGCAGCTGCAGCATTAAGCATATTGACCGTAGCTGCACAGCCATCTTCAAGGTAATATTTAGTATCCGAAGAAAAAACAGCAATGCATGCGGCGCAATCTTGGATAAACCTTCCGTTTTCCGCCAATTTCGCTATTTCAGACAGAACCCTCTTCTGCGTAATAATTACAAATTCCCAAGGCTGAAGATTCCTTGCTGTAGGAGCAAATCTGCCTGCATCAACAACCGCTTCCAGCTGGTCCTTAAGAATGGGCTTTTGCTGAAAGACTCTGATACTTCTTCTCTTCTTTAAGACTTCGATTGCATCCATATATTCACCTCGTACATTTTATAGTTTATTACGGATTTCTTCGGGGATAGCCTTAGGCCTTAAATCCTTACCTACGCAGACAAGGGTAGTTTTGGCCTTAGTAGTAACCTGGCCGCTATCTTTACGCACTTCATGCTCGAATATAATTTTTACCGCTGACATCTCAGTTACGCTAGTTATAATCTCAAGGGTGTCCCCATAAACAGCCGGCGCTTTATAATCAACCTCCTGCCTGGCAACCACGAACATCGTGCCTGAGTCAGCAAGTTCTTTTATGGAAAAACCTCTTAGACTAAAAAACTCGGTACGGGCCTCTTCGAAGAATTTAAGGTAATTAGCGTAATAAACCACACCGCCACAATCCGTATGATGG
>JAKQSG010000008.1 GCA_029563245.1 Candidatus Omnitrophota bacterium | reverse complement strand
CCGGAAGAAGATATGCCTTATATGGCTGATGGTACTCCGGTTGAGGTAGTCCTTAATCCCTTAGGTGTTCCTTCCCGTATGAATGTAGGGCAGATATTGGAATGCCATTTAGGTTGGGCAGCTAAAACGCTAGGCCTGCATGTAGGCACCCCGGTTTTCGACGGAGCAAGTGAGCGCGAGATTAAAGATATGCTTAAAAAAGCAGGTTTGCCGGAAGACGGTAAGACTACTCTTTACGACGGGTACACAGGCGAACCATTTAACCATAGAGTTACAGTCGGCTATATGTATATTATGAAACTTATTCATTTAGTTGACGAAAAGATACACGCACGTTCTATAGGGCCGTATTCATTAGTTACACAACAGCCTTTAGGCGGGAAAGCGCAGTTTGGCGGACAGAGGTTGGGAGAGATGGAAGTTTGGGCTCTAGAAGCATATGGCGCGGCATTCAGCCTACAGGAGATGCTGACGGTTAAAAGTGATGATGTTTCGGGAAGGACTAGAATTTACGAGGCTATTGTTAAAGGTGAGCAGCGTTTGACTCATGGTACCCCCGAGTCATTTAATGTTTTGATTAAAGAATTGCAGGGTCTGGGATTGGATATCCGGACAGAAAAGGCGAAATAATGGATGAAATAGTTTCTTTTGACAGTATTTCAATAAAGATCGCTTCCGGGCAGGTAATAAAGTCATGGTCAAAGGGCGAAGTGAAGAAGGCTGAGACAATTAATTACCGCACCTTAAAGCCGGAAAAGGACGGTTTATTCTGCGAAAAGATATTTGGGCCTGTCCGAGATTGGGAGTGTAATTGCGGAAAATACAAAGGTATCAAGTTTAAAGGCATTACCTGCGATCGATGCCAGGTGACTGTTGATCGTTCAAGCGTAAGAAGAGAGCGAATGGGCCATATTGACCTGGCAGCACCGGTTACCCATATCTGGTTTTTTAAGGCAGTTCCTTCCCGTATGTCAGCACTCTTAGATATCGGCTTACGCGATTTAGAAAAGATTATTTATTACGAGGAGTATGTGGTTGTTGATCCCGGTACGACTCCTTTAAAGATGAAAGAGCTTCTTTCGGAAGAAAAATACCAGGAAGCCCTGGGAAAGTACGGCGCTAATTTTAAGGCTAAGATTGGTGCGGAGGCAATACGTGATCTTTTAAAGGATCTGGATTTAGATGCCCAGTGCAGGAAGTTACGCAGGAGCCTTGAGAAATCAAAGGATGCCTTGGGAAACCGCAAGGTTTTGAAAAGCCTTAAGGTTATAGAGGACTTTAAGAAATCCGGTAATCATGCGGAATGGATGATATTGGATATAGTACCGGTTATCCCGCCTGATTTAAGGCCATTAGTTCCTCTTGATGGGGGAAGGTTCGCAACTTCTGATCTCAATGATTTATATCGACGTGTAATTAATCGTAATAATCGTTTAAAGAAGCTGGTAGAGTTGAATGCTCCCGAGATCATTATCCGTAACGAAAAACGCATGCTTCAAGAAGCTGTTGATGCCTTGTTGGATAACGGAAGGCATGGCAAGGCAGTAATGGGTGCGAATAACCGCCCCTTAAAATCCCTTTCCGACATGTTAAAAGGTAAACAGGGTAGATTCAGGCAGAATCTTTTGGGTAAGCGCGTTGATTATTCCGGACGTTCGGTAATTGTTGTCGGTCCGGAATTAAAGCTTCATGAATGCGGGCTTCCTAAGCAGATGGCCTTAGAGCTATTCGAGCCTTTTATTATAAAGAAACTAAGGGAAAAGGGTTTTGTACATACTATTAAAGGCGCTCGCAGAATGGTTGAGCGCGGTAAGATTGAGGTTTGGGATATTTTGGATGAGGTGATTAAGGACCATCCGGTTCTGTTAAACCGAGCCCCTACATTGCATCGTTTAGGTATTCAGGCATTCCAGCCGCTCCTGATAGAAGGTAAGTCTATTAAGATACATCCTTTGGTCTGTACTGCTTTTAATGCGGATTTTGACGGAGACCAGATGGCGGTGCATGTTCCTCTGTCTTTAGAATCACAGTTAGAGGCTAAGATATTAATGCTTTCAGCGAATAATGTCTTTTCTGCTGCTGACGGAAGGCCAGTGGTTGCGCCAACGCAGGATATCATCTTGGGTGTATCGTATCTAACTAAGGAGAAGCGGGGAGTTAAGGGGGAAGGAAAGGCCTTTTCAAACAGTGACGAAGTGATAATTGCCTACAATGATGGTGCGGTTGACCTTAATGCCCCTATCTCTTTAAGGGTCCACAATCTCTTTGATCTGGATGAAAAAAAGGTTACCACGCTTAAACAAAATATTACAACTACTGTGGGCAGGGTTATTTTTAATCAGGTGCTCCCAGCCGAATTTGGTTATGTAAATAAGGAACTTAACAAAACAAAGGTTTCGGATATCGTTGTGGAGTGTTATAAGAGGTTTGGCCACGGCGCTACTATTACTTTATTAGATGATATTAAAAAACTTGGTTTTGAAATGGGCACTTTAGGTGGGATATCTATAGGTATCGATGATCTATGTGTCCCTGTGGAGAAAAAGGAAGTTTTAGTTGATGCCAAACAAAAGGTGTCCAAGGTAGAGGATCAGTACCGTAAAGGTATTATTACTGATAGTGAAAGAAAGGCTAAGATAATTGATATCTGGACTCATGCCACAGACCAGGTCTCCGATCTTTTATTCAAGGGGATGGATAGGTTTAATCCTATATTTATGATGGCTGACTCTGGGGCTAGAGGTTCCAGGCTTCAGGTAAGGCAGCTTGCCGGGATGAGAGGTCTTATGGCAAAGCCATCAGGCGAGATTATCGAGAGCCCTATTACGGCTAATTTCAGGGAAGGCTTAAATGTTTTAGAGTATTTTATTTCGACTCACGGAGCACGAAAGGGTTTGGCGGATACCGCATTAAAGACAGCTGATGCAGGTTATTTAACCCGTAGGCTAGTTGATGTCGCGCAGGAAGTAATTGTTGCGGAAGATGATTGCGGGACATTGAATGGCATTACTGTGGCTGCTATTATAGAGGGCGATGAAGAAGTTGTCTCTTTAAAGGATCGTATCGTAGGTAGGGTTGCCCTAGATAACATAGTAGATATTATTACTGATGAGGTTATTGTTGAGGCTGGCAGTGAGATAACCGAGGAGCGCGCGGATATGATCGAGAGGCTTGGGATTGAAAAGATCCGTATCCGTAGTGTATTAACCTGTGAGAATGGGCGAGGAGTTTGCACTAAGTGTTATGGTAGGAATTTAGCTACGGGGAGAATGGTTGAGCTTGGTGAGGCAGTGGGCGTAATAGCTGCCCAGAGTATCGGTGAGCCTGGAACCCAGCTAACCATGAGAACCTTCCATATCGGCGGTACAGCTTCCAGAAAAGTTGAGCAATCATTCATAAAGTCGAAGAATAAAGGCGTTATTAAGTATCACAATCTTAGGGTAACCGCTAAAAATAAGGAATTTGTTGTATTAAACCGTAACGGTTCCGTTAGTATCAACGATAAGCAGGGCAGGGAATTAGAGCGTTTTCCCGTTCCGCAGGGCGCTTTTATCGGTGTTGAGGACGGAGGAGAGATTAATAAGGATATAGCCTTTATTCAGTGGGATCCCTATACTATCCCGGTTCTGACTGAAGTTGCCGGTACGGTTAAATATGAAGATTTAAAAGAAGATGTTACGGTAAAAGAGGAGTTAAATTCAGTTACGAAACTTACCGAGAGGGTAGTTGTAGAGCATAAACAGGAATACCATCCTCAAATCGTTATCCTTGATTCATCTAATGAAGTTGCCGGGATTTATCCGATTCCTATCGGTGCGCATATTTTGGTAAAAGATGGACAGCAGGTAAACGGCGGCGACCTTTTGGCAAAGATACCACGTATGGTAGTTAAAACCAGGGATATCACCGGAGGACTTCCGCGTGTTGCTGAGTTATTTGAAGCCAGGAAGCCTAAGGACCCGGCGGTAATCAGCGAAATTGACGGCTTTGTAGAATTTGGAGAGACTAAGAAAGGCCAGCGTGTTATTATTGTAAAATCAACTACGGGTATGCAAAGGGAATACGTTATACCCCATGGTAAGCATCCTAATGTATATAAAGGTGATAAGGTAGATGCCGGGCAGCAGTTAACTGAGGGGCCAGTAGTCTTACAGGATATCTTAAGGGTTTGCGGGGATAAGATTTTACAGGAATACTTGGTTAACGAAGTTCAGGAAGTTTACCGCCTGCAGGGTGTGCGTATAAATGATAAGCATATTGAAGTTATTATTCGTCAGATGCTCAAGAAGGTGAGGGTTGAAGACCCGGGTGAAACCGAGTTTTTGGCAACTCAGCAGGTAGATAAATGGACATTTCAGAAAGAGAATAGCAGGGTAATTAAAAAAGGCCAGAAGCCTGCGGTAGCTACGCCACTATTATTAGGTATAACCAAGGCATCCCTGACTACCGAAAGTTTTATCTCTGCGGCTAGCTTTCAGGAGACAACCAGGGTATTAACCGAAGCGGCAACATCCGGAAAACGCGATGAGCTTTTTGGATTAAAAGAGAATGTTATTGTCGGGCATTTAATCCCGGCAGGAACAGGTTTCTATACCCATAGAGATATCGAAGCTATGAAATCAATACCAGAGAGTATAAGTGTAGATTCAGCTGAAAAACAGGAAAACTAAGAACAGGAAGACTAAAATATGCCTACAATTTCGCAGTTAATCAGAGCCGGAAGGATATCAAGAAATAAAAAGAGTAAATCGCCTGCCTTAAAGGGTTGCCCTCAGAGAAGAGGGGTTTGCCTGCAGGTACGTACCATGACCCCTAAGAAACCTAATTCAGCTCTGCGCAAGATTGCCAGGGTAAGGCTTACCACGGGAATCGAGGCAACTGCTTATATACCCGGAGAGGGGCATAATTTGCAGGAACATTCTATAGTCTTGGTTAGGGGTGGGCGTGTTAAGGATTTACCTGGGGTAAGATATCATATAGTAAGAGGCACATTGGATGCCGCAGGCGTAGCTGCCAGAAGAAGAGGGCGTTCTAAATACGGAGCGAAGAGACCGAAATGAGACGAAGAAAAGCTCAGGAAAAAGTAATATTAGCTGATCCGAAGTTTAATAGTAAGGTAGTGGCTAAGTTTGTAAATATGGTTATGCTTAAGGGCAAGAAATCCATAGCCGAAAGAATTGTGTACGATGCCTTTGAAATCGTACAAAAAAATTTAAATGAACAGGATATTTTAAAGGTTTTTTATAAGGCGCTAGATAATGCCCGGCCGCGGCTGGAAGTTAAACCTAGGCGTGTAGGCGGTGCGACTTACCAGGTACCTATCGAAGTGCGTCAGGAACGCGGCACTTCAATTGCCCTGCGTTGGATACGTGATTTTGCCCAGAATAAAAAGGGTAAGCCTATGGAGCAAAAGCTAGCTGAAGAGATTATTTCTGCTTACAAGGGAGAAGGTTCGGCAATTAAAAAGAGGGATGATACGCATAAGATGGCTGAGAGTAATAAGGCCTTTGCGCATTTCAGATGGTAATGGAAAAGATAGCTTTAGAAAAATTAAGAAATATCGGGATTATCGCGCATATAGATGCCGGTAAGACTACAACCAGCGAACGTATATTATTCTATACGGGGAAAAACTATAAGCTGGGCGAAGTCCATGAAGGTACTGCAACTATGGATTGGATGGTGCAGGAGCAGGAAAGGGGTATTACTATTACCTCTGCCGCTACTACCTGTAACTGGAAAGATATCAGCATTAATCTTATCGATACCCCAGGCCATGTTGATTTTACTATTGAGGTAGAGAGGTCTTTAAAGGTTTTAGACGGTGCGGTGGTAGTTTTTTGCGGAGTCGGCGGTGTACAACCACAAACAGAGACTGTTTGGCGCCAGGCTGACCGTTACCAGGTTCCCAGAATAGCCTTTGTTAATAAAATGGATAGAACGGGGGCTAATTTCTTGGAAGTAATTGACCAGATGCATAAGAGATTAGGCACAAATGCCGCAGCAATACAGTACCCCCTGGGCAAAGAGGCTTCTTTTAACGGCATTGTTGATCTAATCGAGAAAAAGATGTTTTATTATATGGATGACTCAGGTAAGGAGATGGAAGTAAGGGAGATCCCTCCTGAGGCAATGCCTGAGGTTATAAAATTACACACGGTTATGATAGAGCGCTTGGCAGAGGTTGATGATAAGATTATGGAAGATTATCTGCATGGTAAAGAAATCAGCGCTGCCGAAATAAAGTTAGCAATAAGAAGAAGCGTTGTTGCTAATAAATTTGTTCCGGTACTATGCGGCTCTGCCTTTAAGAACAAAGGCGTGCAATTAGTTTTAGATGCGGTTAAGGATTATCTACCATCTCCTTTGGATGTGCCGGCTATTAAAGGTATGCATCCTGAGACCGGCGAGTTTGAAGAGATTAAGTCTTCGGAGAAAGCTCCTTTTTGTGCTCTTTGTTTTAAGGTAGCAACAGACCCCTATGTAGGAAAGATCAATTATATACGCGTTTATTCCGGGACCCTGGAGGCAGGAACATATATTTATAACGCTTCCAAAAGAATAAGGGAGAGAGTTACAAAGATTGTTAAAATGCATGCTAATCACCAGGAGATAACTAACAGCATCACCTGTGGAGAGATCGCTGCTGCGGTAGGCTTAAAGGAGACTAAGACCGGAGAGACACTTTGTACGGAGAAGAATCCAATTCTTATTGAGGCAATGCGTTTTCCCGAGCCGGTGCTTCAACAAGCCATTGAACCAAAGTCGAAAGATGCGCAGGAAAAGCTTGGTTTAGCATTGCACAAGCTGGAAGAAGAGGATCCTTCCTTCCGCGTAAGCTATAACCAGGAGACCGGCCAGACACTCATTGCCGGTATGGGCCAGTTGCATCTGGAGATTATTATAGATAGAATTTTGCGTGAGTTTAATGTCGAGGCCCAAGTCGGCCAACCTCAGGTTGCTTACAGAGAGACCTTAACTAAGAAGGTCAGGTCAGTGGGTAAATTCATTTCGCAAAGCGGCGGGCGAGGCCAATATGGGCATTGTGTCTTAGAGATGGAGCCTCAAGAAACCCCGGGTACAGGGATTACCTTTGAAGATAA
>JAKQSG010000130.1 GCA_029563245.1 Candidatus Omnitrophota bacterium | reverse complement strand
TTCTCGCTTATCTGGGAAAAACCAAGCTGTAAACTTTTATCCTTTACCGCCAGGACCAAACAAGGGCCGGCTTCTATGGCTGTTACATTAACATAAGAGCCATCGTCGGTAAAAACCTGAGTCATGCCTATTTTTTTACCTAATATCCCTATCATTTTATCTCTACGTCTACTCCTGCCGGCAGGTTAAGCTTTCTTAACGAATCGATCGTCTTTGCAGTAGGCTCAAATATATCAATGAGCCTTTTATGCGTAGATAGCTCAAACTGCTCGCGTGATTTCTTATCAATTACCGGAGAGCGCAAAACAGTATATACCTGGCGCTTTTTAGGCAAAGGTACCGGACCGGATATTTTAGCACCGGTCCTTTTTACCGTCTCGACAATCTCTAAGACCGCCTGATCCAATAAACGATGATCATAGGCCTTTAACTTTATACGTATCTTCTGCTCGTTTGACATATTCTTAAGCAATAACCTCGGTAACTACACCTGCGCCTACCGTACGCCCGCCTTCACGGATAGCAAATCGTGACTCTTTTTCCATGGCGATAGGTATGATTAACTCAACCTCAAAAGTCACATTGTCGCCGGGCATAACCATCTCAACACCCGCAGGCAAAGCAACATTCCCGGTAACATCAGTAGTCCTAAAATAGAACTGAGGCCTATATCCTTTGAAAAACGGCGTATGCCTTCCGCCTTCTTCTTTCGTCAGGATATAAACCTGAGCCTTAAACTTAGTGTGCGGAGTAATCGATTTTGGGGCGGCAATAACCATGCCACGCTCAATATCTTTCCTTTCAACACCTCTTAATAAAAGGCCTACGTTGTCTCCTGCCTGCCCTTCATCAAGAAGCTTTCGAAACATTTCAATACCGGTGACAACTGTAGATTTTACTTCCGGCCTTAAACCGACCAATTCGACAGTATCATTTAGCTTAACCTTGCCACGCTCAATTCTTCCTGTTCCTACCGTACCTCTACCTTCAATACTAAAAACATCTTCCACAGCCATAAGTAATGGCTTATCAAGGTCTCTAACCGGTAAAGGTATGAAATCATCACAGGCCTTGATCAAATCTAAAATTGGCTTACAATCAGGGCTATTGGGATCATTAGCAGCTGCTAACGCCTTAGATGAACTCCCTCTAATAATAGGAGTCTTATCTCCCGGGTAACCGTACTTAGTAAGCAATTCCCTTATCTCCATCTCTACTAAATCCAAAAGCTCATTGTCAGTAACCAAATCAACCTTGTTTAAGAATACAACCATAGAAGGAACATTTACCTGGCGGGCTAAAAGAATATGTTCCCTGGTCTGAGGCATAGGACCATCAGCAGCGGAAACTACCAAAATAGCACCATCCATCTGCGCTGCGCCGGTAATCATATTTTTAATATAATCGGCATGCCCGGGGCAGTCGATATGTGCATAGTGACGCGAATCCGATTCATACTCAACATGGGCAACGGAAATAGTAACGACCTTTGTCTCATCTCTTACCGTACCGCCCTTGGCGATATCCGCGTATTCCCTAGCGGTAGCCTTACCCAATTTCGCCAATACGTTAGTAATCGCAGCAGTCAAAGTAGTCTTTCCATGATCAATGTGGCCAATAGTTCCGATATTTACGTGTGGCTTACTTCGTACAAACTTTTCTTTAGCCATTTCTTTCCTCCTTATTTTTAAAGACTCTTTCTCGTAGAACCCGTAGAAGCAAATCCTGTAATAATCTTTTCTGATATATGTGAAGGCACTTCCGCATAAAAAGAAGGCTCCATTGTATATGATGCGCGCCCTTGTGTCAAGGATCTTAATATAGTTGCATAATTAAAAACCTCCGCCAAGGGAATGTGCGCTCGCACAGTACGCAGATTAAGTCTCTGTGCAAGAGAAGATATTTTCGCCCGTCGAGAACTTAAATCTCCGATTACCTGCCCCATGAACTCTTCCGGAACGACAACTTCGATATCCATAATCGGCTCTAATAAAATAGGCCCTGCTTTTCTTAGGCCGTCACTAAATGCTAAAGAACCTGCCATTTTAAAAGCCAGCTCGGATGAATCAACTTCATGGAAAG
>JAKQSG010000123.1 GCA_029563245.1 Candidatus Omnitrophota bacterium | reverse complement strand
TCAGCCTGATAGAGCACTCGGCTCATACCCGATCGGTCACTGGTTTAAATCCAGTCGCCGCCACTTTATTTTCAGGCAAGATTGGCATCTCTGGATAGTTTTAAGGTTGCAAGCAATACGCCTGCCTCTATAAGTACCGTCGATATAGCTGCCCCCAGGTAAGAAAAATAAAATATGGAAATAAATATAAGCGGCAACCCTATTACCGCTGCCCTTATATGTATTTTAGAGTATTCCTTTGGCCTTCCGCTTACCAGAAGGAATTGTATCCTGAAGACATTCATTACCACCAGCAATACGCCGATTAAAAGCAGCCTTAATGAAGATGTAACCTGAGCATATTCTCTTCCGCAGATAATCTTAACTATAAAGGGGGAGAAGATAATAGCAGCCGGTATTACCAGGATAAAGATTATACTGATAGAACTTTGGAGCTTCTTCATTAGCTTAAGCGCCCGCCTCTTATTTTTAGCAAAAATACTATTTAACCTTGGGTATATTGCCTGGGAGAAAGATTCAAGAGGGAAGGTCTGAAAGGCATTGGCTATCCTCTCGGCAATGGCATAGTAACCGGTTAGGGTATTGTTGGTAAGCAGTCCTACCGCAAATACGCGCGTTGCAGTATAGGCATTAACTGATACGATAGAAATGAATATATTCCATCCGGTTTTCATTTCAGTTAAAATATCCGAATATCCCTGGAATATGAATTCTAAGTTAAATTTCTTAAACGCGATATAGAGGGCAAAGATGCCGGTTGCCAGGAAAAAGGCAGAGTTTAGCACCGGGACTAAGATAAAATCCTGAGGGGCTTTGATAAAAATAAATATAGAGAGGGTATAGATTATGCCTCCTAGGATATTTATTATCGAGATAAACTTCATTTTTTCCTGGCCTTGGAAAAACCATATGGGAAAGAGGGTATTGCCTATGACTGCCCCAAAGCTTAAGATAAAGACAGGCCAGTCGTTTTTAAACTTCGGTATTAAGGTGATCAATAAGAGCAAGATAATAAAACTTACAAAAGCCAGCAGTATTTTTATCGTCATAACGGAAGAAAATATCATACAAACTTTTTCTTTGTCATTGCGGCAGAGGGAGATTTTTCTGGTAGCCGAAAGGCTGAAGCCGTAGTCGGTAAAGATCATGAGATATTGAATAAGGGCTTGGGCAAAGGCGATTAAGCCGAATTTCTCCGGCCCGATAACGCGAATCAGGTATGGTAAGACTAATACCGGCAGGATATAATTGATACTCTGGAGGGTGGAAAGGGAGATAAAATTATCCAGTACGGTCTTTCTCTCTTTAGTGCTGATATGGCCCGGATTCATGCTATTTAATCTACTATTCTCTTCTAAAAAAGTCAATTGCAATATTTAATGTTTTGAAAAACCAGTGGATTGTGCTAAGATTAAGCAAATGAATATTAGAGAAAAAGCGAAAGGCTACATTCTTAAAGAGGGGCTGATTAAAAAGGGGGATAGGGTTATCCTGGGTGTCTCCGGAGGAGCTGATTCTGTCTGCCTTTTATATCTTTTAGCGTCTTTAAGGCAGGATTTGGGTTTTAGCCTGACTATTGCGCATCTGGATCATGCCTTACGCAGGGAATCTGGTGCTGATGCTAAATTTGTAAAAGAATTGGCGATTAAGCTTAGATTGCCCCTCATACTTAAAAGAATTACGGTTAAAAGAAATGGTAAAGGATTATGCATTGAGGAAGCCGCCAGGAATGCCCGCCTGAAATTCTTGACTGAGTCAGCGGTTAAAATAAGAGCAAGAAAGATTGCCCTTGCGCATAATTTTGATGACCAGGCAGAGACAGTTCTCATGCGTATCATAAGAGGAACTGGTTTATGCGGGCTATCCGCAATGCTGCCTAAGAGGAGGATGGGGAGGGTTTTTGTCATCCGTCCGTTTCTTACGACAAGACGCAGCGAGATAGAGAATTTTCTAAAGAAGGAGAAGATAGGTTTTTGCCTGGATAAGACAAACAGCAATGAAATTTATTTTAGGAATAAGATACGGCACAAGCTTTTGCCTCTTCTGGAGAGAGAATACAATAAAAATATCAAAGAGGGTTTAGTAAATTTAGCCCATTGCGCAGGTATTGATTACGATTACCTGCAGAAGGCAGCAGCGAATTATACCAAGGGGGGCAAGGGGGCTTTAAATTTAAATATGCTCGAGCGCCTTCACCCATCTATGCTGCGGCTACGGTTAAGGGGGGCAATTTCTTCTCTCCAGGGGGATACCCGCAGGATTAGCTTCAGGCATATTCAGGAATTAGAGGAACTTTTAACCAGGCGCCCTCAGGGGTCAATAGTGGACCTGCCTAAAGGGTTATCTGCTTTGAAGAGAAAGAAAACACTTTATTTCTACCTAAGATAACCCCATAAAATGCTTGATTTTATGACCTTTTAAATATATAATAAAAATTCTATTCCAACACTATTTCTAGGACAAGGGAAAGGTAAAGATGGCTAATCATAAAAAGAAGAATGCAGCAAAGCGCTCTCCGATAGGCTGGATAATCGCGATTATCCTCACCTTTATTATTATAAATTCTATCAATATGCCTATGGGCGGAGTTCCTAAAGAGATAACTTACGGAGAGTTCTATTCCATATTGAAGAACGACCCTTCCGCTATCAACTCCGCAGTTAAGAGGGAGTCGATTGTCCAGGGGGAGTTTAAGGACAAGACGACCTTTTTGGTGCATATTCCCGATAATGATACTGAGCTATTAGGTTTGATGCGCAGCAATCTTTCGAGTTTTGATGTTAAACCTGCGCGGACATTCTGGGCAGGGCTTCTTTTCAATTTGGGACCGATATTCCTGTTGATATTTTTCTGGTGGATGATGGCGGCAAGAGGAGAGCAGATCGGCAGCAGATTATGGGGTTTGGCAAAGTGGCCCCTAAAATTCATAGCGGCACAGAAAAGGTTACCTTTAACGACGTCGCTGGGGTTGATGAGGCAAAGGAAGAGCTGAAAGAGGTAATCGAGTTTCTGAAAGATCCTAAAAGATTCCAGAAATTGGGAGGTAAGATCCCAAAAGGGGTTTTATTGGTCGGGCCGCCAGGATGCGGAAAGACATTAATAGCTAAGGCAGTTGCCGGCGAGGCCGGGGTTCCGTTTTTTTCTATAAGCGGCTCTGACTTTGTAGAGATGTTTGTCGGAGTAGGTGCGAGCCGCGTGCGTGATTTATTCGATCAGGGCAGGCGGGCAGGAAAGGCATCCGGTAAGGGCGCGATTATCTTTATCGATGAGATTGATGCTGTAGGCCGCTTGCGTTTTTCAGGAATCGGCGGTGGGCATGATGAGCGCGAGCAAACCCTGAATGCGCTTTTAGTGGAGATGGACGGATTTGATACGCAGCAGGGTTTAATCCTTATAGCTGCTACCAACCGCCCTGATACCCTTGATCCGGCGCTGCTTAGGCCCGGCAGATTTGACCGCAATATCATAGTTAATCTTCCGGATATTAGGGGCAGGGAAGAGATATTAAAAGTTCATAC
>JAKQSG010000114.1 GCA_029563245.1 Candidatus Omnitrophota bacterium | reverse complement strand
TTCTCGTATTTCGGCTTACCCAAAGTAAAATTCACCACCATACTCACCAAAGCAGCTGCCATAGCAGCGCAAAGAGCGGCAGAAGAACCGCCTCCGGGAACGGATAACTTTGCCGCTAATTCTTCGAGGTAATCCTTAAGCGTAGTGTCCTTATACATTTTTCTAATAATTAAAACTTCCCTCCAGGGTAAAGGCGTCTCTAATCAAGTCTAATTTCGCCCCAAAAGATGAATAATCCAGAGCAACTACATCAAACCTAGCCTTTCTGTTTAAAAAACCTTTTTCTTTAAGGAAACTTATCGCCGTTTTAGCTATCTGCCCCTGCTTTCTTGCCGTCACGGATTCTTTAGCCAGGCCAAACCTCTTGCTTTTACGGGTTTTCACTTCTACAAAACAGATAACATCACCATCTTCTGCTATAATATCGATCTCGCCTAATTTATTCTTGTAATTACGGGATATAATTCTATACCCCTTCCTTATTAAGAAAGAGGCGGCTACCTCTTCACCCTTTGACCCTAAACCCTCCTCTGTCTTAGGCACAAATAAAACTCTTTCTGTGTATGGCGCAAGGGCCGATATCCCTTAAAATATCCCTATGCTCCTTAGTGGGATAACCTTTATGCCTCTTAAATCCATAAGCCGGATAAATCCTGTCATATGCATACATCATTTTATCTCGTATAACCTTAGCCAGGATAGAGGCAGCGGCAATACTCTTAGATTTATTATCGCCCTTGACGATAGACCGATAGGGGAAACCAAAGCGTAAGTCCATGTTGCCGTCTACAATAACAAAGACCTCTTTATGATTTATACTTCCTAATTTATTTACCAGAGAAATTACTGCCTGCTGCATGGATAGACGGGTAGCTTCCAAAATATTAATCCGGTCGATTATCCTCTCGCTTATAATACAGATTCCGCTTACCGAATTCCTGTTAATCTCTAAAAAAGCCTTTTCCCGCCCTAGAGGGGCAAGTTTCTTGGAATCATCTATAAGATTGCTAAACCTTCTTTTGCTTAATAATACCGCGGCTGAAACTACCGGCCCGGCTAAAGGGCCTCTCCCGGCTTCGTCTACGCCAATAACAAATTTATACCCAAGTCGGTTATACTTATCTTCATAATAAAGCATTTAGCTTAAGCCAGTACTTATTTAACATCTGCGCTAGCAATTTTAGTGGCGCGTTTCCCGAATTTATTCCTCAGGTAATAGAGCTTGGCACGCTTTACCTTGCCTGAACGCACAACTTCGATCTTCTCGATGGTTGGTGAATTCAAGGGAAAAACACGCTCAATCCCCTCCCCGTATGATACCTTTCTTATGGTAAAATGTTCCTTGATCCCTGAACCCTCTTTAGAAATAACTACCCCCTCAAAAGGATGAAGGCGGAATTTATCCGGGCCTTCAGGGATCCTGGTAAAAACTTTTACTGTATCACCTACGCCAAAAACAGGAAGGTCTTTTTTGGCAAATTGCGCTTCAACTAATTTAATCTTATTCATTACTTCCTCCTTAATTTAAGTTTCAATAAATCCGGCCTGCGTTCTTTTGTCCTATTAGCTGACTCTTTCTTCCTCCAGGCATCTATCTTATTATGGTCTCCGGATAAAAGCACCTTCGGGACATCCATATTACGGAATTCAGCCGGGCGTGTATAATGCGGATGTTCTAATAGATTACCCTCAAAAGACTCAAATTTCAAGGAATTTTTGTCTCCCAGCACACCGGGG
>JAKQSG010000103.1 GCA_029563245.1 Candidatus Omnitrophota bacterium | reverse complement strand
GTATGATTATTATTTGCGCGATGAAGAAGGCGGGATATCTTTTCAGGTTGACCATCGCGGAAGGCTTGTCCGCACCCTGGGATTTAAGCCTCCGGTTAACGGAAAGGATATAGAGCTCACTATTGATATCAGGGTGCAGAGGATAGTGGAAGATGCTTTGGGGGGAAGACGGGGAGCGGTTGTGATTATGAATCCTTATAGCGGTGAGATTATCGCTTTGGCCAGCTCTCCTGGTTTTAACCCGGAGGTCTTTCTTAATAAGAAAAGCAGTGCTGTATCTAGGCTCTTCAGGGATCCGGTTTCGCCCTTGATTAATCGCGCCATAAGCGGGCTATATCCTGCTGGTTCTATATTCAAATTAGTAGTTGCATCTGCAGCCCTAGAGGGTAAAAAGATAAATCAGTATTCCTCTTTTCTCTGCCAGGGGAGCCTTAGGGTAGGAAGGCAGGAATTTAAATGCTGGGGCACTCATGGCGCGCAGAATATAGTTGCTGCGATAGCCCATTCCTGCAATGTTTTCTTTTATAAATCCGGTTTGCTTACCGGGCCTTTGCCTATGCACGATTATGCGCTTAAGCTGGGGTTCTCTCATCCCACCGGCCTGGATATTCCTTATGAAAAGCAGGGTTTTATCCCCTCACCATTATTGAAGAAAATAAGCGCCTTCAAGAATTGGTTTGACGGAGATACGGCTAATTTAAGCATTGGCCAGGGGGAGGTTTTAGTCACTCCTATACAGGTTGTGAGGATGATGGCTGTCTTTGCCAATAACGGATATCTGGTTACTCCTTATGTGACTAAATCTATCGATGGAAAAAATTTATCCAGATACCATAAAAAGCCCGAAAGGCTTAATCTTAAGCCGGAGACTTTAAGCCTTATCAGAGAGGGTTTAATGTCTGCAGTTAGCGCCCCGGGTGGTACGGCAAATGTTTTATCTTCAGTGGGGGTATCTGTCGCCGGTAAAACCGGAACAGCCCAGGCTCCTCCAAAACAATCTCATGCCTGGTTTAGCGGTTTTTTCCCCTATAAGGAACCTAAGTTTGTGATGGTTGTCTTCCTGGAGAACGGCGGGCCGGGTTATTATTCCTGTGTAATAGCAAAACAGATAATAGAGGAGATGAAAGCCCAGGGGTTAATATGAGGAATTCTTCTTCTATAATACTTTTATTGGCGCTTTTAATCTGTATATTGAGCGTTATCTCTATATTCAGTAGTACTTATCAAAGAGAGAGTGAATCCTGGCAGAATATTTATCAGCGTCAGATACTCTGGATTGTGTTGGGGGTGGCGCTTTTCTTTACGGTATCCGGCATTAATTACCGCAGGTTCTGGGATTGGAACTATTTTCTTTATATCAGTGCATTGTTTTTTCTTTTTTTGGTCCTTATGCTAGGATCTGTACGTTTAGGGGCGCAGCGTTGGTTGAGGTTTGGCTGGTTTAACTTTCAGCCCTCGGAGCTTGTAAAGATAGTTATGGTTATTTTCCTGGCGCGTTATTACAGCCTGAAGAATGCCGGTAATGTTTCTTTGCTCTCCGAGAAATTCGGTTTCTTGCGCGCCCTGATCCTGCCTTTGTTTTTTGTGGCCATCCCTATGGGGCTAATAATTGAACAACCTGATTTAGGTACCGGGTTAATAATCCTTTTCCTTTTTATATCTATGGCTTATCTCTCTAACGTTAAACTGAGGTATATTCTGGTTTTGTTATTTTCGATTTTATTATTTATGCCTTTTGCCTGGCATTTCTTAAGGGACTACCAGAAGGATAGGCTTATGGTTTTTTTAAATCCCGACATTGATCCTTTGGGCGCAGGTTATACGGTTATACAATCTAAGATAGCTATTGGTTCAGGGGGATTCTGGGGGAAGGGGTGGCTTGCGGGTACGCAGAGCCAGCTTAGGTTTCTGCCTGAAGCGCATACGGATTTTATTTTTGCTACTTTCTCAGAGGAATGGGGGCTCTTAGGCGGGATCGTACTTTTACTTTTATATTATCTTTTGATTCGCCGGGGATTCTTGATTGCCCAGAGAACCCGCGATCATTTCGGTAAATTAATGGCTTTTGGAATCTCTCTGCTTCTCTCTCTTCAGGTAATGATTAATATAGCTATGAATATGGGCTTTGCCCCCATAGTGGGTATACCCTTGCCCCTGATGAGCTATGGAGGCTCCTCCATGTTTGTAACCTTTATAGCCTTGGGGATACTGGCGAATATAGACAAGAGGAGGTCGGTTTTTTAATTATGTACGAGGATATACTTTTAGAGGTTAAACGCCCCGGGCAATATATCGGTAAAGAATGGAATGCAACGCAGAAAGGTTTTGACGGCGCTCTCATAAAATTTGCCATTATTTTCCCGGATCTTTATGAAATAGGAATGAGTAATCTGGGGATGCGTATTATTTACGGCCTTCTTAATGGGATTAGCGATGTTGTATGCGAGAGGTTCTTTGCTCCGGATATTGATTTAGAAAAAATTCTGCGCTTAAACAGGAGAGAAATTCTCTCGCTTGATTCCCGCAGAAGGTTGATGGAATTTGATTTGGCCGGTTTTTCGTTGGGATCGGAGTTAGGCTATACGAATGTTTTAAATATTCTGGACCTGGCGCATTTCCCCTTAAGGGCTGATGAGCGAGACTATAGCTATCCACTGGTTATTGCGGGAGG
>JAKQSG010000102.1 GCA_029563245.1 Candidatus Omnitrophota bacterium | reverse complement strand
GAAGCATCCGCACCTGCACGGGCAGCCTGCTTTGTCAAAGTTACCGCCTCCTCGGTTGAATTTGAACCGGTGCCGGCAATAACCGGGACTCTTTTTCTGCACTGCTCGATAGTGACCTCAATAACTCTCTCATGCTCCTGGAAAGAAAGGGTAGCCGATTCTCCCGTAGTACCGCAAGGGACAATCCCGCTTGTACCGTTTTTTATCTGAAAATCAACCAGATCTTTGAGCTTTTTTTCATCAACTCTTCCGTCATTAAACGGCGTAACCAAGGCTACGATTGACCCCTTAAACATAGCATTCCCCCTTGTAAACTATTTTTGCGCGGCCTTCCAGCCAAACATTCCTGAATCCGCCTTGAACCCTCTCAAAATAAACCCTTAATATCTCCTGCCCTTTGGTCTTAACATCAATACTGCCGGAAGATAACAGCTTACAGTTCGCAGCCAAAATTAAAGCCGATGCAGTTGAGCCCGTACCGCAGGCAAGCGTTTCTCCCTCAACTCCTCTTTCATAAGTACGCACGCTGATAGATTGATTACCTAAGGGCTCTACAAAGTTTACGTTTGTTCCTTTTGGCGAAAACTTACTATGGTAACGAACCTGCCTTCCGATACCGTCAACATCAATATTATTTAAGCCGTCCACGAAGATTACCGCATGCGGGACTCCGGTATTAATAAAATTTACCCTTAAGTTCCTTCCGTTAAGGTTTAAAGGCATATTCAATTTAATCCCCTTAGGATCGGTTAACCTTATTTTAACCTTATCCCCCTTTACCTGAGCGTTTATAATTCCTGCCTTCGTCTCTATGGACATATTTTTAAAACGTGGTAACCGGCTAACAGGAGAACCGGCAACAAACAAAGCCGCACACCTTGCCCCATTACCGCACATTTCAGCCTCTGAGCCATCCGCATTAAATATGCGCATTCTTACATCCGCTCTCCTTGACTTCCCTAAGGTAAGCAGTCCGTCAGCACCAACCCCGTATTTACGGTCGCAAATCTTCCTGCCGAAGCTTCTTAAGCCTTTAGGGTTTACGCCAATACCTAAAACTACAAAATCGTTTCCGGAAGCAACCATTTTAGTAAAATTAACTTTACGCATATTTAACGCCCCGAAAGAAAAGAGGGGATCAACTCATTGCGGATCAAATCAGCGTAAGATTCCCTCTTTCTGATTACAAACGGCTCATCCTTTACCACCATAACCTCCGCCACTCTGCGCCTTGAGTTATAATTACTGGACATGCTAAAACCATAGGCGCCTGCGCCCATAATCGCAACGTAATCCCCTTCTTTTAGTCTGGGTAAAAGCCTCTCCTTAGCAAAGAAATCTCCGCTTTCGCATATCGGGCCGACTATATCCACCCTTTCCGCCTGCCGGATATTCTCTGATGCGTTACGTAAGGGTAAAATTTTATGGTAGGCCTCATAAAGGGAAGGACGGATTAAATCATTCATCCCTGCATCTACTATGATGAATTTCTTCTTCGGCGTATTTTTGACATATAAAACCTTAGTTACCAATGCCCCCGCATTGCCGCAGACAAATCTTCCCGGCTCCATAATTATTTTAAGCTTTGTTTTCTCAAGCAAGGGCAGCACCTTCTGGGCAAACTTTTTAGCTGTCTGCGGGGTTTCTTTATCATAAATTATGCCCAATCCCCCTCCGATATTAAGGTATTCAAGAAATAATCCCTCCTTCTTAAGAGAACCTATAAAGGCAACTACCTTCCTGACCGCCTCGACATAGGGAGAGGATTCGGTTATCTGGGAACCGATATGAATGTGCAGCCCCGCAATCTTTATATTAGTGAATGCCCGGCGCATTAGAAGGATCTGGCGGGCACTCCTTAAATCAATGCCGAATTTATTGGTGAGCTTTCCGGTAGTAATATATTTATGGGTTTTCGGCTCTACATCCGGATTAATGCGTATGGCTACATTAGCAGTCTTATGTAATTTCTTCGAAATAACATTAATAATCTCCAGCTCAGAGAGGGATTCTACATTAAAGAAAAGAATGCCTTTTCTGATTGCATACTCTATTTCTTTCTCCGTTTTACCTACCGAGGCATAAACTATCTTCCCGGGAGCGCAGCCAGCCTTAAGCGCGCGGTACAATTC
>JAKQSG010000084.1 GCA_029563245.1 Candidatus Omnitrophota bacterium | reverse complement strand
GATTAACCCGACCAAACGCATAATTCTCGCCTCCTTGATGAATTACAGAGTGAATATTATTATTCCATAATTTTCTTTATAATTGTTTCTTTAGGTATAAAAACCGGGTATAATTCCGAAAATGAATAGCATTTACCTGCGCCATACAGGCCGGCGCAGATACTATCCAACAAACAATCCTTACAGCACTTAGACTTACTATAGCCGGTTAATCCCACAGATCCCTTTTGCCTTACGAAGGCTTTATCATCAAGAAAATATATCGAGCGCTCATCTTCCTTAACAATCTTACGGGTCTCCGTAGAGAAATGCTCGAACCCGCCCATATAGCATAAAGGCACCCGTTCCACCCTAAAAGTCTTGCCCGCTTCACATAAAAAACTCATGGCCTTATTCAACTCTAATTCGAAATCATTAAGCCTAGGCCAAGTATCGGGATTATTTGTAGCCCGGTTATTTAGCGGATCTAAGTTATTCCATATAAAATGCCCTACAAAAGGATAGTTTTTGACTATCCATTCAGCAGTCTTGCTTAAATGCGAGGCATTATATTTATTTATAGTTGTTATGATATCCACCCTTATCCCCGCATCCTTTATATTATCTAAAGCTTTTCTTATATTAGAGAACGATGCCGGATTACCGGAAAGCTTAGCCTGTATTCTATTCTCACAAGAATAAACCGACAGCATAATATGACTTAGCCCGCTATCGATTAAAGCAGAAAGCCTCTTCCTCTCACTTAAAAGCTGACCATTGGTTATCAACCTGGGCAAGATATTCTTTGATGAAGCATAGGCAATCATCTCCGTAAGCTGAGGATGCAATGTTGGCTCCCCCCCTGTAAGGAAAACTCCGATATATCCTCTTTTTGCATAATCGTTTATATAGTGCTTTGCCTGGCTTAGAGTTATGGACTCTCCGGTATCCGGGTTAGAACAAAACCTGCACTTTTGGTTACAGGACCTGGTTATCTGTATATAACCTAAATTAGCCATATTTTAAATATAGACGTAATTATCATTTCTTTATTTTAGCGGGCTCAGGCCTGAAAATCCGTGTATTTCTGCATATTCTTTCCAGACCCCATTACAAAAAGCATTAAAACTGCACTTACCGCAGAAAGGTGCCTTAATCTTATCTACGTTATTATCCCTCTTTCCCACAAGGCCTTCGCAATACTCTACACAATTTTGTGGATAATTATACCATCCCCCCACGCAGACGGGTAATCCGCAATAAGGATTATTAATTACAAGCCCCAGCCTATTACCAATTAAAAGAGCCTTTTTTACATAAGGGCCTATAACTTTATAATCAGGAACGAGGCCTTTATTAATCCATGCCCTGCCTCTGGGCTGTACTATTGAAAGTGAAATAAACTTTATCTTCTTAAGCGCTGCTACCCTTAACACATAATCAGACAATTCTTTAAAATTCTTATTTGTTATGACCGGATTTAGGGTAACTTCAATGCCTGCTGAGATAGCATTCTTTACCCCTTTCATGCATTTCTCAAAAGCACCCGGGAGGCCCAAAAGGCTATCATGCACAGAAGGCAAAAAGGAATGTAGCCCGACGAATATTTTATTCATCCCGGCTTCTTGCAAAGACCTAAGATATCCCTTATCTGCCAGTTTTATGGCATTAGTCTGAACCTGAATTCCCTTAATGCCTTTCAACCGGGCATACCTTATCAATTTTGGAAGATCTTTTCTAATAGTAGGCTCTCCGCCGGTAAAATCTATTTTTGTATCCTTTCTCACAGCGGCAATCTTATTTATTAACTGCTTAGCCTCAGATGTAGAAAGATCATTAAAATCAGACGACTCCATAGGAACGTTACAAAATAAACACGAAGCATTGCAGCCAAGAGTAAGCCTGAGGAGAGGATATCTTAAGCTATTTTCAGCCTTAAACGGAGTAAGCAAGGCAAAACCGTTTTTTCTGATAAGGTCAATGTGCGCACCCTGACACTCCTTATTATAGGCGCATTCGCGGCAACGCAGGCTTTTAACAAAATACCTCTTCTTCAGATAAAAATCGAGAAACTTAAAAAGGTCCATTCCTTTGCTGAACTTAAAACTCCTTCCCAAAGCATCATTGCTCCTTTTCTCGTCAATACAAAAGGGTTTCAAATTAGGTGCAAGCAGGCCAGAACTCCTAAGCGCGATAAGATCTTCGCAAAAACCCTTTAAACAACAGTAATAACACCTTTCCCCCCGGCAAGGCATTTTTAAACCAAAACGGATAAACTTTCCGAACATCTCCTTAAGCCCAAAGACTTCATCTCTTAGTTTATCAGGATGCTGAATCAAATCTTCCATACCTTCAAGATAAACAGCCGGAAGACGATTAGTCCATAAACATACTGGCGTATCTTTTCTTACCTCAAAGGCAAACTTTAAGCTCTCAATCTCTTTCTCGATATCATAAAATAATTGCCCTCGGTTTAGCCAAGCCCTGCCAAAAGGCATCACCTGGAGAAGGTCAAATTCATTTACCCCCAGAACAATAAAGAAATCGATTATCTGTCTAAGATACCTAATATTTATTTTATTAATTACTATATCCACATTTACTATCAAGCCTTTAATCTTACGCGCATTCAATAATCCCCGGATAGACTGCTCAAAAGACCCCTTGACCTGAGTCTGCCTGTCATGAAGTTTAGGAGTATGCCCATGAATAGAAAATGTAATCTCGCTCACCCCGCAATTCACCGCCTGCCTTAAGAATTCTTCATAAGCAAACATACGACCATTGGTTATAATCTGAATCTCTGGATAGCCTAAAGCCCGGGCAGCTCTTATTATTTTGAATAATTCAGGATGCAGGGTCGGCTCTCCACCACTTAGGATAGCCTTTTTAGCATTAATGGCCCTCCCCCTTTCAAGAGTATCCTTAATAATTGAGAAATCTATACAGCTTCCGTCCTGGGCCTCATTATCAAGGCAAAAAAGGCACCTGTTGTTACAGGCCCTTGTCAGCCTGACCCACTGCCTCTTTATCTTTACTGCTTTTTCCTTCTTAAATAAATTATAATTTTCCATCATTTTAAGAAAAACAGGCCATATATATATTTATCCTCTGGATTTCTAAACCGAAAGATCAAATTATCTTTCGCGTAATATATCAGCTTAAGCTGCTTTAAGGCATAAATAGCATAGGGGAAGACTTTAATTAAATTATCGCCGAATATTTCGTTAAATATACTTAATGAAATGCGGGATTCCCGATCAAGGCAATTAATAATATATTTTGCCATCTCATCCTTTAACGTAATCTTTTTAGCCTCGAAAAGGCGATCCCTTAAATTAAAATGGCTGACGTATTGAGCATTACGGTATTCAAGCAAACCGTGAATATGCGAACGGGAAAAGCTGCCTAGACCCAGGGTGCATCCTCCGTATTCTCCGGTATAACCGCTACCCGGATCCTCTCCTGAATGGCCTTTATCCCTAAATCCCCAGTGAAACTTAGAAGGATCAAGCGAATCGGGAATATATCCGTATTTTCTGCAAATTACAGCCATAACCCTTAGCGCCTTCTTTATCATAGGGGGATAATGATAAGTAAAATAATCATATTTATTCATGTGGAAATTATCAGCCAGGTAACTATTCCTTGGCGGCATCAGGCCATAGACCACAATATTATAGGGCTTCAGCTTAGCCACCTTAGTAAAACTATTTTCAAACCCTTCCAGGGTATCCCCCGCTAGGCCCGCTATTAAATCTACATTTATATCAGTAAACCCAAACCGCTTAGCCTCAGATATTCTTTGTTTTACTACCTTAAAATCCTGATAATCCCTCTTATTTACCCTTAAGGCCTTGGTGTTTAGGGATTGGACTCCGAAACTAATCCGGTTAAAACCATAGTCTCTAAGCACGGAGAAAACGGGTTTCGATGCGCTATGAGGGTTGCATTCGCTTGTCCTTTGCCCATTCTTACGAAAAGCAAAATAACCGAACATATTCTTTAACAACCTGCTCATTTGCGCAGAAGAAAGTATGCTGGGGGTACCTCCTCCGATATAAATATTGCGGAATTCTATATTTCTAAAGGCATTCGAATAAAAATGCATCTCCTCTGTCAAATAATCAATATATCCTTCAGCCTGCGTCTTGCCTTTTAACGGCATAGAAGGAAAAAGGCAATAAGAACATTTTGAGCGGCAGAAAGGAATATGGAGATACAAATCAACGTTTTTTAAGTCTTTATTATTCCTGATCCCCGCATCTATATACTGTTTCCAATGCTTTTTAACCTGCGGGTAAGATAACAAAAAAGGATACTTAGCTAAAGCATGGAGCTGGTTAATATCATAGAAATTGTCATACTGCTTGAGTAATCCCCTAAACCTGGCCAGATCCTGCCGAATAATATCGTTTATATTCTTATCCATGATTAAAAGGAATAACCTCCCCAGCCCCAAATCGTTCAACGTATTCGCTAAAAACCCCTCCGCATATATTTCTTAACGCGCACCTGAGGCACTTATGGACTTTGATTCTATTACGCACCGGCTTATAACTTTTTGTCACCTTGAGGAATTCACGCCCAAGGTTACGCCACAATTCAACGGTAGTCCTGGGAGACCAATAGGCATCATTAGAAAAACCGCAAAAATTACCTAACGTGCACATTGGTATGCCAAAAAACCTTATCTGCATATTTTTTCGGCAGGAGGCATCTACCAAAGAGGATAAATGCTTGGACATCTCCCTCAAAGGGACAGCAAGGCTAAGAAAATTATCCTTTCCTGCGCCTTCCGGGGCTACCGCAGAGATTAAAACCTGTTTCGCTGAAACGGAATCTGCGGCAAATTCGATTGTATCCTTTAGATAAGGCAGATTTCTAAGGGTAGCTACAATATTAACGAAAACAAATAACTTTCCTTTCCGCTTTTTTATATTAGCAAATGCCTTGCGCAGCTTTAAAAAGCTCCCCGGATTATTAGTCAGGCTATCATGCAAGCGCGCGTTATCTCCATGTAAAGAGAAAGAGACCTCATCAAGATAAGGAATAACCTTGCTGCAGAAAGATTGGCGAGAGAATAGCCCTCCGTTAGAGCTAACATAGGTCCTATACTTCAAAAGCGAAGCGAATCTTATTATCTCAAAGAAATCCGGATGCAATGTAGGTTCTCCTCCGGTCAAGGTAAGGTGGTTAAAACCGCGCCGCGCAAACCGCTTTAAGTTATTCAATACCGATTCTTTACTTACAAAGGCACCTTTAAACTTTTTAAGCTGATCTCCCTCGCTGCAGAAAGAGCAGCTATTTGGACACTTATAGGATATATGAAGCTCGAGTCTTTTCATTCTTTAATTAGCCGAAGAGACAGCCTTCTGCAATAAGAGCAGGAGCTGCAGTCTTTATCACAATTCATTACCTTACGAATAAAACTACTAGGGATTTTCTTATTATCACAGCAGATCTTGGCGTGTTTCGTAGAATCCATGAGCAAAAACAGGTTCCCTTTATAGGTGCGGCTAAAATAAGCCGCATATTTCTCCCTAAGCGTAGGGCTATCTTCATCCCGATAGGCTATTTTTATATAATCTGCAAGGCCGTTATCTTCATAATACGATATATCCTCCGGTCGGATGAACGGGCGTTTAAGCTCATCAGATATATCTTCGCTCTGATAGTGGCAGGCAAAAGGACTTATCCTCTTCCCCAGGAGATCACGCCCTCTCAGAGAAGATTTATTCAATACCCCAAGCAGGAGAGGAACCTGGCTGTGCGTTGAGGCAAAAAAACAATTACTGTAACAAGTAAGTATCCCCAGAAGCTTTACCTTCATTTCCGGGAAAATTTTCTTCAGGCCCATGATCTTCTTCAGCTCTTCTCCTCTACGGTTAACTGAAGGATCAAGCCCTAAGAGAGTAATCCCCATCTTTAAAGCCTCCCTTGCCTTATATACGTTATCTATCCCCATGTATATGGAAGACTGTAATTTTAGTAAAGGGAATTTTTTCTTTAGGAATGGAACGAGAAAGGTGTCGCTTACTGTCAAAGAATCAATTTTTTCATCCCGCAGCAGCCTGTTAATGGAAGATTCTATCTTCCTTAGGTCTTCGAAGAACATAATCTTCTTATTCACCAGAAGGTTAGCCCTTACCCGGTTCCTGCGACAGTAATCAAGCAACGCAATAATTTCCCCCCGGGAATAAAATGAATTATTCTCGAAGGAATCTGAAAAATCAAACCCTTTCGGGCCGGCAAAATAAACCTCATACACCTGTCCGGAAGATATGGCCTCTTTTACCAATTTCAAGTCTCCGTTATAAGGGATAGAAAACTTAACCTTCTTTTTCACTGCCGGCTTCACTCCTTTCAACATGATAAAACCTTATAAGAAGAATACCCCTGCCTATCTTGTTCATATTTTAGCAGCCTTTCATATTCACTCCCCAGCTTAATATTATTAACTATTATCTTCCTGAAAAGCGGATTAGCCTTGCCATATACCATGGAAAGATTGTAGAAATTACGAAAGGCAGTAGTTGATAACAAATTAATATTCTTTGCCGTTTTGATATTTGATACTTTAAACTTGTCTTTCATAGCTGCAAAATCCTCTTCCAGGCATATCCCGGACTCAAGATATATACCCCCATCACAGTCAAGAGTCAACTCAGCGTTTAAAACAACCGGTTCCTTGCGCATACTGCTTAAATTAACAAATTCTATATTCTTATGCTTCCTGACAAAATCTATCACCCTCCTGGTTTGAGTAAAAAGCATGGTGCTTGCCTTTTTGTCCCAGAAAACACCTAAGGCATAATTAATCTGCAGCCTTTCAAACCCGGCATTAACCAGGGAAACAAAATTATCAAACATACTTGATACATTCTCCGGCATAAAGACACTTATTGAATAATAAGGAACGCGCGACTTCTTAAGATAATTGAAATTGTTCAGCATCTTAGAATAGTAATTGGTGCCATTAGATGACTTTCTGGAACAAAGCTGGTTCTTAACTTCACCGTCTATGCTAAACTCAACCGTAAAACCATGCTTTCTGAAGAAATCTACCTTTTCTTTTGTTAACTCAATCCCGTTGGTCGTAAGCAAGAAACTTATTGCTTTTCTATTATTAAGGCTGGCTTT
>JAKQSG010000065.1 GCA_029563245.1 Candidatus Omnitrophota bacterium | reverse complement strand
TAGGGATTGATTGGGGTTTGGGTACGGATGGCGCAACTACCCTTAATCCTGTAACGGTTCCTGTAAGCGGAGGTACAATTGCCGGACGTAACTTAACCGGGGGAGCGGGAACAAGCAAATTTACCCCCAATGCCTTTAATCCTCTGGAAGGGACAGCTGCCTTTCCGGGTACCTATCCTTATGTTGCCGGCGGACAGTTTGTTTTTAACAAAATGACCGGAACAAAGTTTCAGGCAGTTTTGCATGCCTTGGAAGAGGATGCTAATACTAACATATTATCTGCTCCGCGCATTCTAACCCTGGATAATCAGGAGGCCTCAATACTAGTGGGTTATCATACTCCTATCCTGACTTCTACTGTAAGCGCGGGTACAGATACTACCGGCCCTACTCAGACCCAGACCCTTGATTACTACCAGGAGATCGGTATCAGGCTTAATGTCGTCCCTCAGATCAGCGAGGAAGGGCATATAAATATGATTGTGCATCCTAGTGTTACTTCTTCAAGTTCCAGTGTTGAGGCTAAGAATGTAGCCGGTACCGGTGACGGGGCTATTACTACGACTACAAATTATCCGATCATTGATGTGCGTGAGGCCCAGACTCAAGTTTTAATCCAAGATAATGAGACTATTGTTATCGGAGGGCTTCTAAAAGACGTAAAGACTAAAGAGACTATCGGTATTCCTTTAATCAGCAAGTTGCCATGGATAGGAAGGTTTTTCAGGCGCGATATTGATAATATCTCCAAGATTGATCTCTTAATTTTTATAACTGCCAGGATTATTAAAGAGGGTGATTTAAGCAAAGAAGAGATAGCCAAGCTTGAGCAGGGGGCTGGTTATCTTGCCCCCGAGGCGCTTAACTTAGGTGATGACAATAAGAAGAGCTGGTGGAAAAGAATAAAATAATCATAGGGACACCCAACTTGCTAAAGCTACGGGTGTCCCCAAATAAAAAGGGATAGGGACACCCTCCCGATTGGCAGATTGGGTGTCCCTGAGAATGTATAAGATAAGTTTTATATTTACTAAAACAGGAATGATGAAGTATATTTCGCATTTGGATTTAATGCGGCTTTTGACGCGCGCGATGCGAAGGGCTATGTTGCCGCTTAAGTTATCAGAAGGTTTCTCTCCTCATCCTAAACTAAGCCTTAAAAGGGCATTAAAGTTAGGTTTGGAGAGTGAGAATGAGGAAGGTTCCATTATTTTGACGCTTCCGATTTTACCCGATGAATTCAAGAACAAACTCCAGCCGCAGCTGCCAGAAGGGATAAGAATAAAAGATGTCCACGGAAATTTTAATTAATGTAGAGCCGCAGGAGAAACGGGTTGCCATAGTCTCCGACGGCCAATTGCAGGAATATTATATCGAGCGGCCGCAGGATCGTACCATCGTCGGCAATATCTACAAGGGCAAGATTGAAGCAGTGCTTCCTTCCCTGGGCGCGGCATTCGTAGATATCGGCTTGGTGAAAAAAGGTTTTCTCTATTTATCGGAGATAGAATTTGCTTTTGAATTAGTGGATACCCCTAAGGCTCCGGCGCATAAAGAGATTAAGAAAGGGCAGGAAGTTTTAGTTCAGGTAGTTAAAGAATCTTTTGGAACCAAAGGCCCACGCCTGTCAACTCATATCGGCTTAGCCGGGAGGTACCTTGTTATTATGCCTCAGGATAAGCAGGTAGGTATATCGCGCAGGATTGAAGATGAGGCGGAGCGAAGGCGGCTTAGGCAGATATTTAATGAGCTCAAGCTTCCCAAGGATGTAGGTTTTATCGTGCGTACCGCTGCCTGCGGTAAATCCAAGCAGGAGTTGATGCGCGATGCGCAGTTTCTTTATAAATTATGGAAGCGCCTGGAAAAGTCGGCAGCGCAGAAAAAAGCCCCGTGCTTAATCTATGAAGAATATGACCTGACCCTAAGGGCAATCCGCGATTCTTTCACCGAAGATGTCTCTAAGCTTTTGGTTGATTCAAAACCGGAGTTTTACCGGATTCAGAACTTTATGCGTACTTTTTTAAGTTATCTCTCTAAGAAGGTGGAGTTTTTCCGGGGAGATGATTTATTCGCGGAAAAAGATATTGAGAAACAGATTAACCGCATATACGAAAGTAAAGTTTATTTAAAGAGCAAGGCCTATCTGGTAATTGAGCCTACGGAAGGGCTGGTAGTTATTGATGTTAACAGCGGCGGGTTTAAGAAGAAATTCAATCAGGAAGAGACTGCCTTTAAGGTTAATTGCGAGGCAGCGCTGGAGGTAGCCAGGCAGCTGGCACTGCGCGATTTAGGCGGGATAATCGTAATTGATTTTATCGATATGGAGAAAGAAGGCCACCGCCGAGAAATATTCAATATATTAAAAAAGGCCTTAAGTTTAGATAAGGCAAAATACGATATTGCCGGGATCTCTAAATTTGGAGTGGTAGAGATGACCCGCGAGCGTATCCATAAGACCGTGCAGATGCTCTCTTATCAGCTCTGTCCTTATTGCGGCGGAAGGGGCAAGGTTAAATCGCCTATGACTATAGCAATTTATGCCTTAAAGGAACTGAAGCGTTTCTTAAAAGGCAAATCTTTAAAGGAGGTATCCTTAAGTCTATCTCCGGTCATAATAGATGAGGTCTTAAAACACAAGGAGGACTTAAGGGCAATCGAGCATAAATTCAGGGTTAGGATAAACCTTGTATCTAATCCTACCATGCATATTGAAGAAGTAAAAATAGTTTAAAAAAAAGGAGTGTAGAAAATGTATGCCGTAATTGAAATCGGAGCAAAGCAGTATAACGTAAAAAAAGGCGATGTCCTCGATGTGGATAAACAGGATGTTAAGGAAGGCAAGGATCTTTCAATCGAAAAGGTGCTTTTATTATCTAAAGATAAGAAAGTAGAGGTAGGCCAGCCTTATTTAAAGGGTGTTAAGGTAACTGCCGAGGTAGTGGACCAGGTCAAGGGAGATAAGGTTATCTCATTTAAATACCGCCGCCGTAAATCATCGCACTGGACAAAAGGGCACCGAGCCAAGCTTACCCGCATTAGAATAAAAGAAATCGAATCAGGAAGCTAAATTGGGGATTGCTTTTGTAGATGAGGCAAAAATATTCGTCAAGGCAGGTAATGGCGGGGCAGGCTGTGCCAGCCATTACCGCGATAAATATACGCGCTTTGACAAGGCTGACGGAGGGGATGGAGGGCGCGGAGCGGATATAGTCCTTCTGGCAGACAGGAATATTTTTACCCTTTTGGATTTTCATTATAACCGCCATTTCCGCGGCAAACACGGCGGTAATGCCTCAAGCAATAATAAGAAGGGAAAGGATGCGCAACCGGTTATTATAAGGGTTCCCGTAGGCACGGTTATTACTGATGTAAAGACCGGTTGCTTATTGCGTGACTTAAAGGAAGAAGGAGAACAGGTTATTGCTGCCTTGGGCGGCAGGGGCGGGTTAGGCAATATCAGAAGCCCTCAGCCTGATACTCAAGCCGGAAGCCCCGGTGAAGAAAGAGAGCTTTTCCTTAACCTTAAGCTTATAGCGCAGGCAGGGCTGGTGGGTTTTCCCAATACAGGTAAGTCTACTTTGATATCCAGTGTTTCAAATGCCCAGCCTAAGGTCGCCGCTTATCCCTTTACGACTAAGTTTCCTGTTTTAGGGGTAATTAACCGCGATGAGAAACGGTTTGTTATTGCGGATATCCCGGGTTTGATCAGAGGGTCCTCAGAGGGTAAGGGCTTAGGGGATAAATTCTTAAGGCATGTTGAACGCACCAAGGTTTTGATACATGTAGTGGATATCTCCGGTTTTGAAGGTAGAGACCCGGTAGAAGACTACAAGGCAATTAATCAAGAGCTGAAGAAATATAACAAATCAGTTGCCAGGAAACCGCAGATTATTGCCTTAAATAAAATGGACCTGGACGGGGCAAAGGAGAACCTGAAGCGCTTTAGAAAATTAGTTAAGAAAGAGGTTTATCCAATCTCTGCTTTAAAGAAAGAGGGATTAGAGGAGTTAATTAATGCAGTCACAAAAAAAGTATAAGAGGATTGTGGTGAAGATCGGCTCAAGCCTTTTTTATTCCAAGGAGGCAAAGCTTGATGCTGATTTAATCGGCAGTTTTACCGGGCAGATATCCCAAGAGATGAAGGCAGGAAGGGAGATCGTAGTTGTATCCTCAGGAGCTATTGCCCTGGGAATGTCGATCTTAAAGATAGAAAACAGGCCTAAGAATTTAAGCCTTCTGCAGGCGGCGGCCTCAATCGGCCAGCATGAACTGATGGATGCTTACCGGAGATTTTTCAGGGACGTTTCCCTCTCCTGCGGCCAGCTGCTTTTGACCTGGGATGATTTTTCAAACCGAACGCGCTACCTCAATGCAAAAAATACCATAAATACTTTATTGAAATTAAAGAGCGTCCCGGTAATTAATGAGAATGATACAGTTTCAACCGATGAGATTAAATTCGGCGATAATGACCGTTTGTCAGCTCTGGTGGCTACGATGGTGGGAGCGGATATTTTAATTATGCTCTCGGATATCGACGGGCTCATGGATAAAGAAAAAAATGTAGTGAAGGTGGTGGATAAGATTACGCCGGCGGTCAAGGGGTTAGCTTCTCCTACCGGCAGGAAGACTTCTGTCGGCGGGATGGTTACAAAGCTGGAGGCAGCGGCAATCTGCGTTGATTCGGGTATTCCTTGCGTTATTGCCAACGGAAGGAAGAAGAATATTATTAAAAGCGTTATAGATGATCCCTTAAACGGCGGGACAATGTTTTTGGCAAAAGGTGATTTACTGGATGCTAAAAAACGTTGGATGGCATTTAGCACAAAGGTTAAGGGGAATATAGTGGTAGATGAAGGGGCAAAGAAGGCCCTGCTTGATAAAAAGAGCTTGCTTGCGGTAGGGGTAGTCTCTTGCGCGGGTGGTTTTTCCTGTGGGGATATCATCGGGATCTGCGATAGCAGGGGGTGTGAGTTTGCCCGCGGAAAGGCCGTTGTTTCAGCCAAAGAGCTTGATAAGGTAAAAGGTGCGCGTTTCTCAAAAGAAATCGTCCACCGCAACAACCTCGTCCTCCTTTAATAGGGACACCCAACTTGCCAATCGGGAGGGTGTCCCCATATGGGGACACCCGTAGCTTTAGCAGATTGGGTGTCCCTAAGGTTGGAAGATAGAAGATATGAGAGAAGAGATTATAAAAATAGCAAAGGATGCGCAAAAGGCCTCAAGGGTTCTGGCTAGCCTTAGTACAGAAGAAAAGAATGCTGTCCTTAAAGAGATGGCGCAGGCCTTAGTCAGGAATCAAGAAGTAATCATCAGGGCAAATAAGAAAGATCTCCTGCAGGCTAAGAAAGCGAAGATGCCCGCAGCATTAGTTGACCGCCTTACTCTTAACGAAAAGAGAATTGCGGGTATGGCTGATAGCCTATTAAGCATTGCTAAGCTGGATGATCCGGTGGGAAGCGAGATTAAATCCTGGAATGTGCCTTCAGGCCTTAATATACGCAAGGTACGTGTGCCCATAGGGGTTATCGCCATTATATATGAGTCCCGTCCCAACGTAACTTCAGACTGCATAGGTTTATGTTTTAAGGCGGGTAATAGTGTTATCTTGCGCGGCGGTAGCGAGGCATTGAATTCAAATATTGCTATTTTTAAGGCTATCGAGGAAGTAGTGAAGGCAAATAATCTTCCGGCGGGTTCAGTGAGCCTTATTACCACTAAAGACAGAAAGGCTATTGATATCCTGCTTAAGCTTAATGAATATATTGATTTGGTTATGCCCCGCGGCGGAGAGGCGCTGATTAAGAAGGTGGTGAGCCTTTCTAGGATACCGGTGATTAAACATTATAAAGGCATCTGCCATGTTTATGTCGATGATTACGCTGACCTTAATATGGCTGAGAAGATTTGTTTTAATGCCAAAGTGCAAAGGCCGGGGGTATGCAATGCAATGGAGTGCATGCTTGTTCATCGCGATGTTGCGCCGAGGTTTCTGCCCTTAATGTTAAAAAAGTTTAAGGAGGCAGGAGTAAAGATACGCGGCTGTCTGCTCACTAATAAGATTTCCCGGGAGAAGATCCGGAAGGTTACCGAAAAAGATTTCCGTACTGAATACCTCGATTTGGTTCTTTCGGTAAAGGTAGTGGATTCAATTGACGAGGCGATTAATCATATAAACATTTACGGCTCGCATCATTCGGATTCAATCGTTACGGACGATGAGAAAAATGCCGCGCAGTTTTTAAAGAAGGTTGATTCTGCTTGCGTTTACGTGAATGCCTCAACGCGATTTACCGACGGTAGTAAGTTTGGGATGGGGGCTGAGATCGGTATCTCAACTGACAAGCTGCACGCCCGCGGGCCTATGGCGCTTGAAGAACTGACCAGTTATAAATACGTAATTTACGGTAATGGGCAGATAAGGAACTAATATTAGACAGGGGACACCCTGCCAGGCAGGGTGTCCCCTGTAGCTAATTATGAAAATCGGTATTTTAGGAGGAACTTTTAACCCTGTGCATATCGGCCATCTGATTCTGGCCGAAGAGGTGTTGGAGAAATTGAGGTTGGACAGAGTAATATTTATTCCGGCTAACCTTCCGCCGCATAA
>JAKQSG010000056.1 GCA_029563245.1 Candidatus Omnitrophota bacterium | reverse complement strand
GTCTGACCACGCCAGGCAATGGTTTTGATCTGGAGTTATTAAGGCAGGTTGGTATTGAGAAAGCGGATGCCTTCTGTGCTGTCACCAACGGAGATAATACCAACCTGATTTCAGCGCAGGTGGCAAAAAAAATATTCAAGGTGCCTAAGGTTATCGCCCGTGTTTATGACCCGCAGCGCGCCCATATATATGCAGCTTTAGGTTTGGATATCATAAGCGGTACGACTCTTTTTGCGTCGATGCTACGCGATAAGATTATTGAAAGCCGCTTCTCCAGCTATCTTATCGAGACTAAGGATTTAGGGGTTTTTGAGATCGAGGTTAATGATGCCCTAGTCGGAAAGACTCCTTTGGATATTAATATCCCTCAGGAATTTATGATCGTAGCTATTAAAAGGCTCTCCGGGGTTATTATTCCGGAAAACAATACTATCTTTAGGCCCAAGGATATTTTAATGGCGGTAATGAAAGTTTCCAGTCTTGATAAAATCAAGGAAAGGTTTAGTCTACTTTAAAAATTACAGGGGTGTATAATGTATATTATTATTATCGGCGCGGGAAAGGTAGGGTTTTTCTTAGCCAAGAGGCTTATCCAAAATAAGCATACCGTAAGCATTGTCGATAAAAATAAACTTATCTGCCAAGAGACGGCGAGGGAAGTCGAGGCTTTGGTTATTAACGGGGATGGATGTGACCCTAAGATTCTGGAAGAAGCGGGTATATCTCGCTGCGATGTTATGGCTGCGGTAACGGGAGATGATGAAGATAATCTGATTATCTGCCAGTTAGCTAAAGAACGTTTTAATGTGCAGCGCACGGTTGGAAGAGTGAATAATCCTGATAATGAGTATACCTTTAGCGAGCTGGGGATTGATGTACCGGTTGACTCCACCCAAATAATTGCTAAGATTATTGAAGAAGAAGTCTCTTTCTCGGATTTTGTTAATCTTATGAGTTTCAAGCGCGGTAAGCTTGCAATTGTCCGCGTTGATTTGCCGGCAGATTCGCCAGTTATTAATAAAGAGGTAAAAGATGTTATCTTGCCCGAGAATTCAGTTTTAGTCTCTATCCTGCGCCAAGACGATGTCATCGTCCCAAAAGGGAACACGGTATTTAAGCCCGGAGACGATGTGGTTGCTTTGACCCTTATAGGGAATGAACCGCAACTATTAAATGTGCTGGCGGGTAAATTATGATTAAAAGAAAGCCTTTCTTAAATGCAATACTAGGGATATCCACAGAGATGTGCTATGCCCTTTTAATCATGCTTACAGCACTTCTTATCTGTTTCCTCATTAACGTTAGAATATGATTTTAAAGCCCGGTAAAAAGGATTTAAAGGCCATAGGTTATTATTTAGGGAAGATTATCATCGGACTTTCCTTGACTATGGTTGTACCTATATTAGCAGGATTAGCGGTTAAGGAAATCTCCCCGGTGCTTGATTTTCTGATTAGTATGCAGGCAGGCCTCCTAACCGGGGTTATACTAATTAAATTATGTAATACGGATTGCGAATTGAATTGGATGCAGGGGATGATAGTAGTTTCTCTGGCCTGGATAGCTGCTATGATTTTGGGGGCGATACCTATGTATTTAAGCGGGCATTGGGGCTCTTACTTGGATGCATGCTTTGATGCTATGTCCGGTTTTACTACTACGGGTTTAACCTTAGTCCAAAGGCTGGACCATATGTCCTTAACTCATAACCTCTGGCGCCATTTAACCCTATTTATCGGCGGTCAGGGGATTGTTATTATTGCGCTTTCATTTTTTATAAAGGGCGCTTCCGGGGCTTTTAAGCTGTATGTAGGGGAGGCCCGGGATGAGAAGATTATGCCTAATGTTATAAATACCTCTAGGTTTATTTGGATGGTGAGCATTGTTTATCTAATAATAGGGACTCTTGCTTTAAGCCTGATAGGGATTGTCGGCGGGATGAAACCTTTTAGTGCTATTTTTCACGGGGCGTGTATATTTATGGCTGCTTTTGATACCGGAGGCTTCTCCCTGCAGTCTCAGAGTATCTTTTATTACCGTTCTTTTGCGCTTGAGATTGCAACTGTTATTATTATGATCCTGGGGGCCCTTAATTTCAGGTTGCATTATCATATTTGGGCAGGTAATCGTAAAGAGATGGCCAAGAATATAGAGACCGTTACCTTCTTTCTCTCTATTATAATTGTATTCTCTATTGTCGCTATAGGGTTAAGCCAGTCTGGGGTTTACCCTAAGGCGGTTATGCTTTTCCGCAAAGGTTTCTTCCAGCTTATCTCCTCGCATACGGGCACGGGATTTCAGACCATATATTCGATGCAGTTCATAAACGAATGGAATAATTTAGCTCTGGTAGGGATAATCCTGGCTATGGGTTTAGGGGGGGCAGTTTGTTCTACTACCGGGGCTATCAAAATGCTCAGGGTAGGTATAATTTTCAAGGCTTTTATTGAAGATATTAAAAGAATCATTTTACCTGAGAAGGTTATTGTCATACAGAAATTCCATCATATTAAAGAGGTTTTTCTGGAGGATAAACAGGTGAGGAGCGCTCTTCTCATTACCCTGGCTTATCTTATCCTGTATTTGATAGGGGCCTATGTGGGGATGTTCTATGGGTATCCGTTTCTGAAGTCTTTGTTTGAATCTACCTCTGCATTGGCGAATACAGGGTTGTCTTGCGGGATAACCTCGTCGTCAATGCCGGTGATGCTTAAAGCTACCTATATTATGCAAATGTGGGCAGGGCGTTTAGAATTTATGTCAGTTTTTACATTAATAGGTTTTTTTGTGGCCGCGTTAAAGGGAAAGTAGCCAAATGAGATTTTTTAGTATAAAATGGTTATTGTTACTTGTATGTTTTACAGGGTTACTATGCCCTTCTTTTGCCGCCGGGCCTCTCAGCAGCGCTGAATTAATAAACCGGGCAAACGAATATGACGGGAGAATGGTTACCTATAAAGGAGAGGCAATCGCAGAGGTGATGAGGCGTGGAGATTTTGCCTGGGTTAATCTTCACGACGGAGATAATGCTATCGGTATATGGGCTCCTTTGGCTTTAATTAATGAAATTGTTTATACCGGCAGCTATAAGGCAAGAGGGGATATCATTGAGGTTTCTGGTATTTTTCACCGTGCCTGCCCTGAGCACGTAGGGGATTTGGATATACATGCGTCTTCTTTAAGGAAAATAGAATCCGGCAGGTTAATTCCTGAGGCAATTAAACCCATCAGGTTAAAACAAGCCTTGATATTATTAGGGGTTTTATTATTGATATGGATATCGACATTATTTTCTCGCAAGTAGAAGAAGAGATAAAAAATACATGTTCTGGTAGGGATTTAGAGCAGTTTCGCCTTAAGTATTTGGGCAGAAAGGGCGTTGTTGCACAGCTTACCTCAACTATACCTGCTCTGCCTAATCAGGAGAGGGCGGTTTTCGGGCAAAGGGTGAATGCCTTGAAGGCTAGGATTCTTTATCTGCTGGAAGAAAAGCAAAAGAGCATTGGGCGCGATAAGGGTGCCACCCAAGAGCTTTATGTCGATATCGGTATGCCGGGCATAGCTCAGGAGAGAGGTCATTTACACCCTTTAACTCAGATTACCGAGGAGATATGTTCTATATTTAACCGCATAGGATTTTCTATAGTGGAAGGCCCGGAGATAGAGACAGAGGAGAATAACTTTACCGGATTAAATATCCCTTTAGAGCATCCTTCCCGCGAAGCCTTCGACACCTTTTATTTAAGGGATTATTCTAAGCTACTATTACGCAGCCATACTTCACCGGTACAGGTGCGCGCAATGAAAGCCCATAAACCTCCGCTGGCCATAGTGGTTCCGGGAAAGGTTTATCGTCCCGATGCGGTAGATGCCTCCCACTCTTTTATGTTT